>JAPJRC010000021.1 GCA_030824805.1 Micavibrio sp. | reverse complement strand
CATCAATACAGTTGGGTCTGGTGACTCAATGATTGCCGGATTTGTTGCCGACGCGTTTGTCGGTCTGCGGATTTTGCACTTCACCTTGTGACATGATTGTCTCCTTTTCTTTGGTGGGTTGGACTTTGCCAACCCTACGCGCCGTTTCAATGTTCCCCCGCTTGGCGCAAATTTTTAAAGGTACAAAACACCGCCCAGTAAAAACCCGCCAATCCGGCGGGTTTTGTTTTACTTCTCTTCCTTGGTGTTGCCGTGGTTGCGGCCCGCGTGGGATTCCTTCTTCACCTGCGTGGCGTTCATGTTGGCGTTTTTCTCCGGCGTCTGCGGCGCCTCGATCGGGTTCTTGGGCATTACAATCTCCTTATATAATGGTTACGCCCTGCCAACGGGCGGGTGCGCGTGAATGTTCCTTTCCGCGCGATTTTGTGGTATAATGGCATTATCAACGCCACACATGCGCCCGCTTGCCGCGGGCTTTTTTGTGGCCGCATTTCCGTTAATCCTGACCAACATTAACGAATGGAACCGGTTAAAGCTGGCCTGTTCGTGAAACCGCGTGAAACACGCGAAGGAGGGCGTATGGCCTATCACATCATCGTTTCCGTTTTTGAATTCAAAGCCAATTTGTCGCGGTTTTTGCGCGCGTTAAAGCGCGGCGATTGCGACGCCATCATGGTCCAGCGCTATGGCCGCGATATCGCGCTCATGGTTTCGTGTGATCATGACAAGCCCGCGCTCGATCCGCAGACCAAAGACGATATCGCCATGCGCGCCCGCGCAAGATGGATCAAGTCGAGCCGTTTTTCCCGCCGCACCGGCCCCGTACAGCACGATGTGTGATTTCAATGTTGGTTGACCAACATTAACAATTTGGGAGAGGGCGGAGGCGATTGCGCGCGCGTGCGTTATACGCCGATCAGTTTTTCCATGCGCGCCTTCAGATCTTCCGGCGTGTAGGGTTTTGTCATGAAATCGTCCATACCCGCCGTGCGGCATGCCTGTTCGGTGCCGGGGAGCATATGCGCCGTCATGCCGAGTATCGGCATGCGGGGCAGCGCCTTGGTTCTTTCATGCTCGCGGATATAGCGCGTGGTGTTTACGCCGTTCAGGCCCGGCATCTGCAAATCCATGATGATGGCGGCGTAGCGCTTTCCGCTTTCGATTTTGTCCAATGCGGTATAGCCGTTGGTCGCGACTTCCATGCGGTAGCCCATCTGGCTGAGCAGTATTTCCGCGACGAGGATATTGGGCTCGTAATCTTCCACCACGAGGACAATGGGTTTTTCCCTCGGGGTGGTTTCCTGAATTTCCGACATATCTGACATGGTTTGATCCCGGCTGACTTGCTCGACTGCAATAATTTTAACTGGGAACGGGCATAAAGTCACGGGTTTACAGGCATATGGGAAGAGGGGCAAAACCGCCCCTCTTTCCTGCTTCTCTCATTACGTGTTGGGCAACCAGTCTTTTTCGCTGCCTTTGCGCGGGGTTTTCTTGGACCGCGCGAGGATGTTGGTGCGGCTCTGGCCGCTGAAATGGCTGCCTTCACCGGATGGCGGAGCGGCCAGTTCCTCGTCGATGTTTATTTTATAGCGGGGTCTGTTGTTCTCGCTCATATTTTTCTCCTTTTATATTAGCAGCCGATGGATCGTGCGAATGTGCGGCAGGACATCTCACTGCATGTAAAGTTTCCCGCGCGGCTTTTCTGGCGCGAACCGTTTGCGTTCGCTTTGCCGGCGCCGGATTTTCCGCCGGTTGCGCTGTCTTCGTTCATATCCTGGTTGCGTTTGGATTTTTCGATGGTGCTGGCCATTTCTGGTCTCCTTTCGTTGGGGGATATTTTTCCAACTGTGGGTGCCGCTTCGATGTTCCCGAAAAATTAATCAAATTTTTACCGCTTGAAACGAGAATTGGATTAAGCCGTCTTGGTTGACCAACATTAATTTTTTACACGTTTTTATCCCTTATTTATCCACAATCCGCGAGGAATCCGCCGCTTGTTTTACGGAACTTTTATGAACCGGAACCTTTCAAAGATGCCTTTGGTTGGCAATGGGTAAGGGAAGCCTTGATAACAACCCGCAGGACACAGGAGAATTTTTATGTTTGCAGGTTATAAAAGCATAGATCAAATGGAATTCGATTTCCGCCCCGCAGCGCCGCAGCGCAAAAGACCGCATTATGTTTTCGCCGCGCTGATGTTTCTTGCCGCGTATTTTACAACCATCACCGTGCACGCGCAAAGCGATGGCATCACTCTGACCAGCAACAAAATGGCGAGCGTGACTGGCACGGTTACAGAAGCAGACGAAAACTGGATCGTCGTCAATTCCGCCGGCAAGGATATGCGCATTGTGCTTGACGACGTGCATATGCAGGGCGAGGCCGATACGATATTCACACCGGGCATGACAGTGACGGTGGACGGTACGATGGCCGGAGATGATTTCGGCACGCCTTTGATGAAGGCCAAAACCGTAACGGCCACGGCACCTGCGGCGCCAGTGACGGCTGTTGGCCAACCTTAATCAAATATTCTGAATTTATGCGAATGCGTGTGCGGGCATTCTCACGGGTGCGTGGCGGAATGCGCTTTCGTGCACGACAGTGGCATTGTGCGCAGAAAATGACGGTTTCATGCTGTCTTCATATTCCGCCATGGTCGGGCATGTGTCGTAGGAAGGAATATTGAAATCCTTGCAAAGCTTATCCAGGATTTCTTGCTCTTCGGGGCGGATGCGATCCTGTTTGAACGCTAGAGGCTCGGGAAAATATTCACCGAATGTGTTCGGTATAATTCCATTGTTGCCGACTTCCCACAAATCGCTGTCTTCGAGTCTCACGAAAACCAGGTCTGTGTCGCCATGCGCGCGGCGGGCGTTCATGCCTATACGATAGTTGTTAAGGGCTACGTTGTGGTAATAGTCGGCAAAACTGCGTTCCGATTCATTTTTAACATAGTCCTTGGACAGGCTGATACGGGATGTGTAAACGACGGCGTCTTCCAGCCTCGGGAATTTTTCACGGATGGCTTCGAATTCTGAAACCGTGACCACATCGAATTTGGATTTTTCCCGTATTTCAGGATCGTCTTTTGCCAGAATGGTGTTAATCACGGCCTGCATGGTGAATGCATTGCGCTCGCAAAACAGTTCCAACCGCATCCAGTCCAGCGGATGCACAACCGCGCGGCTGTTGGCGTTCGACGGGCTTAAATGAAGGGCGGGCGCTGCGTGTTTTTGGAAGGCATGCACATATTCATGCGCCTTGCTGTTGATGTAGGCGCTGACGCTTCTGATATGCTTTGGATTTACACGGATTTCGTTGAGAAAGGTTGGGGAGTCATTTTGATAGACGTAGGAAACATAGCTAGCGGAACAGCTTAACTTGTCGGAAATTACTGTTCTACAGTTCGCTTCACGCGTGGCCGCAATAAAACGTGCGCCAAACGACGGAGCGCCGGGGTCGCACAACGCCCCGATTTTTTCATCGAAATGCGCGTCCAGCCTGTCCATGCGCAATGTTTTGGAAAGCGCGCCTGTGTTTTCATTTTCTTCGACAAGGGCGTTGAACTCGTTTAAGGAAAGGCCAGCCGCGGCCTCGCGCATCGCCTTTTGCAAATCCAGATAGCGTTTTTTCAGCTCGTCGAAGGTTTCTGTTTTTGCGCGCGTGTTGAATTCACCGCTCGTAGCGGAGAAATGTTCCGAAATTACTTCACCCTTTGGAGATTCTTGTAACATTAAACCTCAAACACACGCTTAAGCGCTACCACATCAAAAAAGACTAATATGAATCCGCCGCTTATTAAAAGAAAAATATGCTTTTTCCACAGAGCAGGATTGCGTTTTGTGCAGACGCTAACAACTGATAGGCTTAAAAGTTCATGTAATTAAAAGTTACACGCAAAAAAACGGGCGGAAATTCCGCCCGTTTTGAATTCGTCCCGTAGGAAAGCGAATTAGGCTGCTTGAATGTTTACAGCAGCGGCTTTGCCTTTTTTCGGGTCGTTCTGAATATCGTAGCTGATTTTCTGACCTTCGTTCAGACCACGCAGACCGGATTTCTCCAGAGCCGTGATGTGAATGAAAACGTCTGCACCGCCTTCATCTGGTTGAATGAAGCCGTAGCCTTTTTGCGTGTTGAACCATTTAACGGTACCTGTAGGCATAGTAGAAGTCTCCTTAGTCGTTTTGTTTTGCAAGCCGACGCACCATGCGGCGTCTTGCGGTCTGATCTGAATCGGCTTGTGCCTAATCTTCACCCTTGGTCAAACCGACTTTTTACTAACGCTAGGAGCTTATGCCGTCGTCGTAGGTAAGGTCGTTGTTTAGAGTCCAGTATCAAACTTTCAAAATACTGCCTCTATTTAGACGCTTCGGTCAAGGCAATTCGGACCTGACGGCGTTAACCTTTGAGGTGATAATTGCGGCGTTCCCAAATGGTTGTAAGGTAAGTGGGGTGCGCAAGGAAGCGAAACAGCTGGTACACGCACGGCATTTTGGCGGATATATCCGGGTTGGACGGCAGGGCAGGGTTGGTCTTTAGATCGCCGTAGCCGGAGGCCGGAATATTGTCGTTGGCCAGATTGTAGAGCCCGATCATCTGCTGTTCGCAGTGTTCCTGCGCCTTGCGGCGAAGGTTAAGGGACAGGGTTTCGGGGCAGGCGGCCTGTTTTATGTCGCGCACCAAGGCTTTGTATCCGCCCACCGGGAAGTTCTTTTTCACCAGATCGTCCAGCCAGTACCACGCCGTCTTGGGCATCGACACAAAGGCGTAATCTGCGGAAAGGGAAGAGTGGCGAAGGATTCTGGTTTCCGTGGCGTTCATATATGTAATCCCAAGGAGAAAATGGCGTCTTGATTGATGAATTCAGTGTGCCATTTCGGGGCGTGCCTATGCAAATTTGAGCGGATGATTTGCCGTAAGTTTGTGGCCTACTTTAGCGGGTGGACATTTATCCACAGGCCATGTAAAGTTATACACAGTCTTACCGAGTTCGCTTCGAACGATTTTTCAACAATGGGGTCTAATTTATGAAAACCTTTCGCCAGGTTCTGATGTCTGTTTGCGGTCTTTCCACGCTTGCTCTGGCCGCGTGCGGCGAAGGGTATGAAGTTGTAAAGGTTCGGGGACAGGTGCCTTATACAGAAGAGCGCACGGCCGGGCCTGGCGTTGCTTATGTTCGTGCGCACCTTATGCCGGCAAAGACAATCGTTCTGCCCGCCGAGACGCAAGTTGAAAGCGAAACCGTTGTAAAAGACGCGCAACCTCTGTTTAACCAGAAGGTTCAGAAGAAGTAATTCTTCCTTATTTCTCGCCTCTTATCGCGCTTGTTTAAAATTCGAAATAATTTCGAAACGATACTTATGGACGAATATCGCCCGCTTATTTAACATAATTAAATAAGCCTGATTTCACAGCTCATCTAAAACCTTAATAACGGCGGCTGCGAAACGGATTTTCAATCCGAATAACTGGCTATGGCAACGGCCCGACATGGCCGTCAACGGGAAAGGTGGGTTACAACATGTCTGTGAGTGCGGAAACATATATCGTCATATCGTTGATGTTCGCAGTCTTCGCGGCGGTGGCGGCAGTGGGAACGAGTGTCGTGCTCGGTGCCGGCTTCGAGCGATTGCGCGCGGGCTTCGAAATCGTGCGGAAGCAAAGCGGATTTTTTGCCGATGCAATTTATAAGTTAGACCAAAGAACGCAGAAACTGGATGAAGAAACGGCCAAGATCAAAGGCACGGTCACGCATCTGGGCGAGCGTGTGGAGAGGGTCGAAAAAACGGCTACTTTCCTCGCGGACGGGATCAATTCCCTGGAACAGCGCATCCTCCAAGGATCGCCGTCCCAGCCCCAAATGCAAAAACCTGTGCGTATGATGAACGCCGTTCATAGGGTTTCCCGTATCCAGCCCGAGCAGCCGAGAGTGCAAAAAGGCTGGGTGGAAAGACCTCCGGTTCGCGAGCAACAGGTTAGCCTTGTCCAGGAAATGCAAAAGCAGGATGTCGCCATGACAGGTCTGTACCGCGATTTCCCGGAAGAGGCGCCTGCAAACTCGGACCGGCAGGATTTTTCGGAAACCATACAGGAGCCGGAATCCCAAGGGTTCACCACGCTTCTTGCCCGGTACTTCACCGGTGAGACATCCGGTGGCAGCAAGGGCGTTGTCTACCATTGATAAGAACACGGCGTGGGTACGTGGAACGGGGCCGAAAGGCCCCGTTTTCTTTGGCGCGGCTTTATCCGCCCAAACAAAAGGTGACAGCCGCCCCTCCGGCACGGTAAAGTAATGTATTGAGTTGCATTGCTTTTTTACCGATGTCTGTTTAAGGGGCCTGAACGACTTATGTGGATATTACTCTGGATCGTCCTCTCCGCCATCCTGCTTGGCTCGACCGCATGGTCCTTGAGGATCCTGCTTAAGCAGAAAGCCGCGTGGGAGGCTTTCGCGAAATCGAAAAGCTTTACCTTCAAGCGCGGCACGTTCATGGGGCCCGCCGAAATGAGCGGTGTTATCGGTGATTATAAACTGGCATTCTTCACGGCGGAACGTGAAGCCGCCGATGTGCGCACCCGCCGTTTCGTGACCGTTATAGAAATCGATCTGGCCGAAGGGATTGTCGACGGCGCTGTTCTCGGCACGCAGGAGATGCTGCCCTTTATGCAGAGCCTGGAGCTGATCCACCCGTACGAGATCGAGGGCAACGGTTGGGAAAAAGGCATGTATGCCTTCATCAAGAATGACGATGTCGTCAAGGCGTACCTGACGCCGGACCGCCTCGAAACCTTTTCCAGCATCATGAAGACCCGCAACGCCGATGTGCTCGTGGTGTTCCATGACCGCCAACTGGTTGTCCGGCTTGAAACCGCAGACCCGATGCAGGATGCGGAAAAGATCGACAAGATCGTCAAACGCATCATGTCGCTTATGGACAAGGTGCGCATCACAAACGAACAGCGCGAGCAGTACAAGGCGCTCGCACCCAAGACCACTACCTAATCGTTGCTGTTTAAAAGCTTGCGGGCAAGGGTTGCTGTGGCGGCGGACCACAGGAATGTACCGCGTTCGGACACGTTTATGTCATAGCCGTTGACCACATGTATTTCGGCGTTTCCTTCGACGACGTTGTATTTCTCGTAAAGGCTGCCGTTGCTGCCCATGACTTTGTCGGCCAGGTCGACATATTTCTGGGCGATGCGTTTGGCTTCCTCGATATAACCGTAGCGCGCAAGCCCTGTGAAAGCGAAATACTGCAGGGGCGGCCAGCCATAGGGGTAATCCCACTGGCTTCCGCTCATCTCGGTCGAAGTGACGATGCCGTGCGCCGTTTCGAGTTGCGAAAGCGCGTGCTTCACAAGTTTGTCGATATCTTCCTTTTCCGTTTCAGGATCGTAAAGCCCGGCCCAGAGCGGGTAGAACAAGGTCGCGAACGGTTTGGTGTTCAGTATATTGCGGACGAAATCGAAATCAACATAGGCGCCGGTTGCTTCGTGGTATAGGTGCTGGCGCATATTCGCTTTGCGTTTGGCGGCCTGATCGCGCCAGTTGTCATGCTCGCTCGGCAATTCCAGTATCGTGGCGATATCGGCCAGATCATTTTCCATGCGGTATAAAAGCGAATTCAGGCAGGCAGGCGCATGGAACATGCAGCGCAGGGCGCCGTATCCCCAGTGCCCCGTCGGATCAAAGCCCGATGCGCGCATGGTGCGGTTGGCCTGATGATAGAGCGGTGTCAGTTCGTCTTTTTCAGGATCGTAGAAAAGCTTTGCGTCTTCCTGATCGTCGGTGGAAATGGCGTTGAATTTGTAGAATTCCAGCGCGTGGTGGAAATGTCCTTCTTCGCCGGTCAAAACTTCCGGCGCTATCACCATTCCTTCGTCCCAATAGCGCGATAAGCCTGTCTCACCGGCAATCCTGTCACCCGTTGTCCAGTAAGCATGGAATTTCAGGAGTTCGGTGTAGGCGTGACGCAGCCAGTATATATCTTCAAAGTAAACGCCATCAGGATCAAAATCCGACCACGGGCGGTTGCGGCTTTCGTTCCACAATGCCATGACCATGGCGGAAAGCATCGCGGGCTGCGAGCGCGAGAGATAATAGGTACGGTTTGCGTTCAACACCTTGCCATAGGCCTTGATCTGGTAAAGCTGGTTGTCGATTTGCTCGCGCATAAGTTTCGGATGCGTGTCGATCCATGCAAAAACGGGAAAGGCGGTGTCCCAGCCGTACATCTCGTTAAAACGCCCGCCGGGCACGAGATACGGATAGGGCAGGTAAAGCAGACCGTGCTCGGCTTCGGGGCCGAAGAACGACGACGGATCAAACCCCATGGGCAGCATTATCAACTGGTCCGGTTTGCTCACGGTTTTCTGCGCGCGTTCGAAATCCTCCTGCGGGACATAAACCGGCGGATATTTTCCATCCAGTTTCGGGTCGCCCGAAGATTTGCAGAGATCGTGGCGCGTCAGGATGCGCGGGGTGTTTTCAACGGTGTCCAGAAGGTCTTTTTGCATATATTGAGTCATACTTTATATGAACGGGTTTTTTCAAGCGCGCTAACGGGTGGACGGGTTTGTTTATCCGTGAAATCATAAGTGCAGGAGTATCAAGCCGCTTGGAATTTCCCCTTTGGTCCATTTTTGCCCTGATCTGTGCCGCAAGTTCGGCGCTGGTCCTGATCCTGCCCGAACGAGCGCAGGCCGACGGGTTTGCGGTGGCGTTCTGGAACAAGGCGGCCGCCGCCATTATCATGATACCGTTCGTTCTCTGGCAGGGCGCGCCGACCCAATGGGAGTTTTACGCGCTTGTCGCGGCGCAGGCGGGATTGTGGGCTATCAGCGATGTGATTTTTTTCCGCGCCATTCCGGTGGTGGGCGCCGGCGTCGTCTCGCGTTTGTTACCGGCTTCTGTGATTGTCACATTCTGTTTGTGGTTTTTGTTCGATCCCGCACTGTTTGGAACATACCTTGAAACGCCTGTGCGCAGCGCGCTGGTAGCGCTTGCCTTGTGCGGGTCCGTGTATTTCGCGCAGCGTTTAAAACACGATGCGATATCGTGGGAGGCGGCGCGCCGGATATGGTTCGTATTGTTCGCCGCCGTTGTCGGTCCGTTGATGTACAAGCTGGTCACGAAATACACAACGATAGAGCAGGGACCATTCGCCTATGTGATGTTCGAGGCGATGATCATGGTGGTGTTGTGGAGTGCATTCTTTGCCGCCAAAAAACCCATACCGGTTTCGGTTCTTTTGGCAAAAGAGTCATTGCGCGCGGGTGCGGTTGTCGGGATAGCGATGTGCGTCGTCTCGCTCAGCAAGTTCGCCGCGATGTTCTATGTCGACAATCCGGGATTGGTGCCTGCCGTGAAATATCTCGATGCGATTATCGTGATCGCGTATTACAAGGTGATCGGCAAGGTAGAGAAGGCGGATGTAACGGCGGGGCTCGGCATTGTTGCCTGCGCCGCCGCCATTATCATCTTGCGGTCCATTCAGACCACATAGTTATTTTGCGTCGGCTGCGACTTGCAGTTTGACGATTTTATCCGGATTTTTCGGCGGCTCGCCCTTTGTGATATTGTCCACGAATTCCATGCCTTTTGTGACCTGGCCCCATACCGTGTATTGACGATTCAGAAAGCCGCAATCATCGAAGCAGATGAAGAACTGCGAGTTCGCGGAATCCGGATCGCTGGTGCGTGCCGCGCCGATCGTGCCGCGCACGAACGGAACCTTGTTGAACTCGGCGGGAAGATCCGGCAGTTCGGAGCCGCCCATGCCGGTGCCGGATGGATCGCCCGTCTGCGCCATGAAATCTTCGATCACGCGGTGGAAAATGATGCCGTCGTAGAATCCTTCTCTGGCGAGCGTCTTGATACGCTCGACATGTTTCGGTGCCACGTCGGGCAACAATTTGATTTCAACGCGTCCGTTTTTCAAATCAAGATAAAGCGTGTTTTCGAGGTCTGGTTTTTCGTCCATCATAGTCATTCTCCAAAAGTTATATAAGGAAAAATCCCCGCCGAAGCGGGGATTTCGGAAAGTTTTGTTATTGGGCTTTCGCGGGTGCCGCTTTGTCGGCGTCGGCTGCGATTTGCATCTTTACGATTTTGTCCGGGTTTGTCGGTGGCTCGCCGCGTTTGATTTTGTCGACGAATTCCATGCCGGAGACAACCTGCCCCCACACGGTGTATTGGCCCGTGAGCGATCCGCAGCCATCATAGCAGATAAAGAACTGCGAGTTTGCCGAGTCCGGCGAAGCGGAGCGTGCTGCGCCGACCGTACCGCGGTTGAAGGTGTAAGAGCTGAATTCGGCTTTCAGATCGGGAAGGTTCGAGCCGCCCGTGCCTGTGCCGGTCGGGTCGCCCGTTTGTGCCATGAAGCCGTCGATGACGCGGTGGAAAACTATGCCGTCATAGAAACCTTCGCGCGTTAGTTGTTTGATGCGCGCAACATGTTCGGGTGCGAGATCCGGCTTCAATTGAATGACAACGCGGCCGTCTTTCAGGTCAAGATACAGCGTATTTTCAGGATCCAGATTGGCAGCAGCGAACGCGGCGGTGTTCAGAACGAACAAGCTTCCGATAAGAAGGGCGAGGGTTTTGATCATCGTCAAAATCTTTCCATTGGTTGGTTGAGGTCTATAGCGTTCGCACACCCGTCTATAAAAGACAAGGGGGCGCGTACAAATAGTACCAAGATGCTAAGGACTTAGGACGGGCAAGCCATGGGGCAAGTGTTGCAGTCGCGGCCGCATTTGCCGATCTTTGGTTCCTGGAAGCGGCTGCGTTCCGGATATTCCTGTTCCTGATACAGGCCCGCCTGATGCAGGTGGTCGGCGATGGAGGGCAGGCAGGTGGTACAGGATTTCAAACCGCCGCCGGCGTTGGCTTTGGTTTCGCGCGCCGCGTTGTAGACGATGCCAACCGCGCGTTTGATGTTGCCTGCCGCTTCGATGTCTTCCTTCTTGGCCGCTATGGCGCGTGTGAAGTCGGCCGTCGTAAGCACGCGGCAGGAGCACTCGATCATGGTCTACACTTCTGTAACTGTCGTTCGTTATTTTGCGGCGATGGTTTCCGCTTCGGCAAGTTCCGGAAGCTCTTCTTTCAGCTTCTGGACGCCAAGCGCGGAATGGTGATCGACAATCATGCATTTGAGCGCGTTGATGCAAGACCCGCAATTCGGGCCTGTGCCGGCGCACGCTTTATAAATATGCGCGGCCGTGTTTTTTACCTCCGGATTGTCGAGCGCCTTTTTGACGTCCTTGTCCGAGAACGGATTGCATATGCAGACATACATGATCGGTAACCCCCATCTGGCGTGAGAATGGTTCTCACGCGCCCACATTAGGCGAAATTGAAAACCATTCGCAAGTAGAAAGTGAGAGTTGTTCTCATTTGGCTGTTTTCAGGCGGATCGGAATGCGTCATAGATAGAAAAATCATGCGCAATCAAAGATATATAGAGCCGGAAGAGCCGACCCCCTTGTGGAAAAAACTCTACGATCTCGGGGAAATCGAGGCCTTGCTACAAGGGACAGCGCGGGCGGGCGTTCCTATTTCCTATTCCGAGGCGCTGGATTGCCTGGGATTCGCATTCTCGCGGCCAAAGATGCGCGCGCTATGCGTCGCGCTCGGCGAGGTGGACCGCAGGGCGAAGGAAAGAGGCGAGCCGGAGCTTGCCGTACTGGTCGTGCGCGCGTCCGACAAATTGCCGGGACAGGGATGGTGGGTCGGGCGCACATCGTATAAAGGCGCGTGGGAAGGAAAAAAGGCGGAGGAATATATCCGCCGCCTTCAATCAAAAGCCTTTGCGTATTGGAAGGATGCTTAGTCCTGCTCCGTCACGGGGGCGGAGTTGAGAAGGATATATTTCTCGACGCCCATATTCTCGATCATCTTGAGCTGGGTGTTCAGGAAATCTTCGTGGCCTTCTTCGTCGGTAAGGATTTTGATGAACAGATCGCGTGTGACGTAATCGTTCGCGGCTTCGCAATCCTTGATGCCTTCGCGGTAATTCTGGATACCTTCTATTTCCAGCTTAAGGTCGCCTTTGATGCATTCTTCGACATTCTCGCCGATATAAAGTTTGCCGAGTTCCTGCAGGTTCGGCAGGCCTTCGAGCAGGAGAATGCGCTTGATGAGCAGGTCGGCGTGCTGCATCTCTTCTATGGATTCATCGTATTCGTGTTTGCCGAGTTTGGTTACACCCCAATCTTCATACATGCGGGCGTGGAGGAAATACTGGTTGATCGCCGTCAGCTCGCCTTTGAGTGCGAGGTTGAGGCGTTTCAAAACTTGCGGGTTGCCTTTCATGGCGCGGTCTCCTTTGGAGGGGGTAATAAATTGCCCCTTAGTTTTACTAGCTTTTTATCAAAAGGAAAACGCCCTTTTGGGGCGTTTGTTCCAGTCATTTCAACTATTTTCGCGTAATGATATTCATTCTTACGCGGCCACGACGCGGTCGATGATTTTGCCGACATTCTGCACGTAGTCTTCGTATTTGAAGATTTTTTCCAGATCGGCGTCGGAGAGTTTTGCCTTCACATCCGCATCCTGTTTCAGGAAGTCGATCAGTTTTTTGGTGCCGCGGGATTCCCAAACCTGCATCGCGTTACGCTGGACGATGCGGTAGGAATCTTCGCGGGAGATTCCGGCCTGTGTCAGTGCGAGGAGCGTCTTCTGCGAGAAGACGAGGCCGCCCATTTTCTCGAGATTGTCCATCATGGTTTCCGGATAGACGAGTAGCTTGTCGATGACGTTGGCGAGGCGCGCCAGCGCGAAGTCGAGCGCGATGCAGGCATCGGGTGCCATGATGCGTTCGACGGAGGAGTGCGAGATATCGCGCTCATGCCACAATGCCACGTTTTCCATCGCCGGTGTAACGGCAGCGCGGACGACGCGGGCAAGACCCGTTAGGTTTTCCGTGAGGATAGGATTGCGCTTGTGCGGCATGGCGGACGAGCCTTTCTGGCCCGGCGAAAAATATTCCTCTGCCTCGCGCACTTCGGTTCTTTGCAGGTGGCGGATTTCCACGGCAAGGTTTTCGATCGAGCTTGCGATCACGCCGAGCGTTGCAAAGAACATGGCGTGGCGGTCGCGCGGGATGACCTGCGTCGATACGTCTTCGGCGCGGAGGCCCAGTTTCGATCCGACATATTCCTGCACTTCCGGCGATACGGTGGCGTAGGTGCCGACGGCGCCGGAGATTGAACACACGGCGATTTCCGCGCGTGCATTCACAAGGCGTTCACGGGCGCGTTTGAACGCGGCGTAGTGACCGGCGAGTTTGAAGCCGAACGTGGTGGGCTCGGCGTGGATACCGTGGGAGCGGCCGATGCACAGCGTGTTCTTGTGTTCGAGCGCGCGTTTGCGAAGCGCGGCCAGAACGGAATCCAGATCGGCGAGCAGAATGTCGGCGGCTTGCGTGAGCTGTACCGAGAACGCCGTGTCGATAACATCGGAGGATGTCATGCCCTGGTGGACGTAGCGGGAATCCTCACCGACGAATTCGGCGACGGAGGTGAGGAACGCGATCACGTCGTGTTTGACTTCGCGTTCGATCTCGTCGATGCGGGCGATGTCGAATTTGCCTTTTTCGCGCATGGATTTTGCGACCGATTTCGGCACGGTGCCCATTTCGCCCATTTTCTCGGCGGCCAGTGTTTCGATTTCCAGCCAGATCTTGAAGCGGTTGTCGGCTTCAAAAATGGCGTGCATATCTGGGCGGGTGTAACGGGGGATCATAGTTTATATCCTTGGTAAATTTGGCTTTTTACTAACACTGTCGAGTTATAAAACCAAGGTATTTTTTGTACTTTAAGGAGCTATATGTTCAAAAGATTTACAATGCACTCTACCTAGACTTGCTTCTCTGGGTGCCACGCCATTCTTAACTTTTATAATGTCAACAATGCGAACCGAAGTAGTCTCTTTAACAGCTTTATATTCATCGGCCAATATAGAACAAATGTACTCTGCATAGCCAAAACGTTTCTGGCCATCATTGAAGACGCCTACCATCCAGATATCGTTGCCTTCTTCATAATAGATATCCTTAATCTTCTCTTCTTCATTGATAAGCTTATCTTTGATGAGTTCTAAGCTTTGAGATGCCCAAGATTTTGTAGGAAATATTAAAAATACTAATAGAAGATATTTCATGACTTTCTACTTTCTTTCATCACATCAACCCCAAGCTTTTAAAACTCGTTGTGCCGCCGCGCGATACGATCAGATGGTCGTGCACAACTATGCCGAACGGCGCGGCGGCAGCGCAGATTTGTTTCGTCATTTCGATGTCCGGTTTCGAAGGCGCGGAATCACCGCTAGGGTGGTTGTGCACGAGGATAAGCGCCGTCGCGCCCAGCTCCAACGCGCGTTTCATGATTTCGCGGGGATAGGCGGGCGTGTGGTCCACTGTGCCGGATTGCTGGATTTCGTCGGCGATAAGCTCGTTCTTCTTGTTCAGGAAGAGCAGGCGGAAATGTTCTTTCTTCTCGTGCGCCATGGAGGCGTGCAGGTAATCGAGCAGGCGCTGCCACGAATTCAGGATGGGTTTATCCGAAAGATCTTGTTTCATCATGCGCAGGCCCGCGGCGCGGATGATTTTGATGGCGGTCGCCGTGATTTCCGAGATACCGTCCACGCCTTCCAGTTCCGCCACGCTGGCGTTCAGCACGCCGGAGAGCGAGCCGAAGCGCGCGATCAAGGCCTTGGCGATCGGTTTTACATCGCGGCGGGGAATGGCCATGAACAGGAGGAGTTCGAGCAGTTCGTAATCGGGCAGGGAGTCCGGCGCGGCGATAAAGCGTTCGCGCAACCGGTCGCGGTGGCCGGTATAGTGCGGCTTTTCCTCTGGCTTTTTCGCGGCTTCGGTCATAGATACCCCGTAAAATCACGCTTTCTCCCTTTCATATCCGCATTTGTGCCGCTTTTAAATCCTAAAAGCCGCGGCAGAAAAAATTATAAACAAATCAAAGTGATAGGGCTAAAAGGCTTTTTCTTTGACATAATGTCAGAAATCCGTATAGTCCCGCCAAATTCGAGGTGTGCTGCATGAACAATATCGCCAAAATCTATATGTCTTCCGCGCTGGCCCCGACGGTGGGAGACTCTTTCCGCCAGCTCTCTATTAAGGGCATGGTCGAAGAGGCCGAGCACCTGCTCATGGAGCGCAGGGCCGTCGATATCCGCGAGCCGGTCAACGCGCTGGTCGAGATTGCCGAAGACCGCAATGCCGGCACATCGTTGCGCGTGTCCGCGCTCAACGCCGTCAATATCATGATGCTGAGCCTGCAGGCCGCCGTTCAACACAACAGCGTCGACGCGAAAGCCACTGCGCTCGGCGAAGTGTTTACGGCGCGCGCGAAGTCGGTGGGCTCCGCCCTGATAAAAAACGCCCCCGAAGCGGACGCGCTGCTCGGCAGGCTTTTGAACATTGCCGGACCGAAAGACGAGACAACCGGCGCTATCGTTTGCGATGACAACATCACCGTTCGTGAAGCCGCCGCGCGTTCCTATCAGGTGGTGCTGACAAGCTTTGGCAAGATGTACGAACATCGGGAAAGCGAAGAACATGCCGAATGGAAGGCGGATATCCGCCGCGCGATTCCGAACGCGTTGTGGGATGCGCCCGTCCGCACGGACCGCCCCGGCCACAGAATTTATTTGTAAGATAATTGATAAAAGACGAGTAATTATTTCAGAACCAGTCAATTAAAAACAGGGATTGGGATATGAGCTTGTCACAAGAATACAACCGGACTTTCAACGGCTTTCGCAAGGTAAGCGCTGCGAACGGATTCCCACTTCCCTTTATCGGTCATATTTTCAACATTCATTCTTTTATCGAAAAAACAAAGGTTCAGGCCCCGATTGCAGCGATCGGTGTGCAGGAGATCAAAATTGGCGGATGGCAAGAAGTATTCCAAGGCGGCAGATTGGGGACCTATGCTCCAAAATCTGGTGGAATGCTTGCCCTCACAAAAGATTTTATGATCTTCATAAATGCTTTTGATAACAAGTTCAGGGCTCTACCACGAAAGGATCTGGTGGTTACAAGGCTGCGTGATACGCGTCCTAATTACGAGTTTCCAAGCAATTCTCTGCCTCCCATATCCGGCTTTGTGCTTCAGAGTGAAATGGCAGAGCTCAATGCCGGAATAGGTGAGGGAAGTGTTCACCTTGTCGATGGGTATCAGCCTTCCGATATCCGAGGCGACTTTAGATCCCAAAGGCTGGAAAAGTTTTTAATGTTCTCTGGCCATTACAGCCCGCAGCCAGTTGTTCGGGCGCCGGAGACTTCGACCGCAAAACCACCCGCGCCACCTTTGCCAAGGCTTTAGTTAAACATACGGCGGTTTGGTATAGCCGGCGGGCGAGAGTGTAAAGATTTCGTAGCCCGTTTCGGTGACCGCAATGGAGTGTTCGAACTGCGCCGACAATCTTCCATCCGCTGTTACGGCTGTCCAGCCATCGTCTTTCACCTTCACGTGCCATGTGCCTTCGTTGATCATCGGTTCGATGGTGAAGAACATGCCGGGTTCCAGTACGACGCCTTTGCCCGGGCGGCCGTAATGCACGACGCTCGGCGCGGAGTGAAACTCCCGTCCCAGACCGTGGCCGCAGAAATCGCGCACGACGGAATAGCCCTTGCTTTCGGCGAGGGACTGGATGGCGTAGCCGACATCGCCCAGCGTGTTGCCGGGCTTCACGGCCTCGATGCCGCGCATCAGGCAGTCATAGGTGACATCGACGAGTTTGCGGGCGGAAGGCTTGATGGCATCGCCGACGAGATAGGTTCGGGAGGTGTCGCCGTACCAGCCATCCAGAATGACCGTAACGTCGATGTTGATGATCTCGCCCTCGACCAGTTTTTTCTTCTCTGTCGGAATACCATGGCACACCACTTTATCGATCGATGTACAAATGGATTTGGGAAAACCCTTATAATTCAATGGGGCAGGGATGGCGCCATTTTTGGTAATATACAGGTGGCAGATGCGGTCCAGTTCCTCGGTCGTAACGCCCGGTACCACATGCTGCGTGATCATATCCAATGTTTCGGCCGCCAGTTTTCCGGCACGGCGCATCCCCTCGAAGTCTTCCTGAGGGTGAAGCTCGATGCCTTCATGGTTGTAAGCGGCTTTATTCATTGTGTTTTTAACCTTTTTAAACCTTGTCGTGTTATGAACGATCCTTTATACAAAAAGCAATATAATTCATCTTTGTAGAATTGCAAAAAACGCGCCAAAATGAGTATTTCCAGTACCAAAGATACCCATACCGTCTCCTTGATCGTGATTGGCAATGAAATCCTGTCCGGCCGCACGCAGGACACGAACACGCCATGGATAGCAGAGCAGATGAACCGCATGGGTATCGTCCTGCACCAGGTGCGCGTGGTGCCGGATATTGAAGCGGAAATCGTTTCCGCGATCCACGAATTGCAGAAAAAAACAGACTATGTTTTCACCACCGGCGGTATAGGCCCGACGCATGATGACATCACGGCCGAGTCCGTGGCAAAAGCGTTCGGTGTTGAACTCGAACTCAACGAAGAGGCGCATGAAATTCTGGTTCGCCATTATGGCGGGGTTGAACACGTGACAGCGCCGCGCCGCAAGATGGCGATGATTCCAAAAGGCGCAAGCCTGATCAACAACCCTGTTTCCGGCGCGCCGGGTTTCCAGATGGGCAATGTGTTCGTGATGGCGGGCGTTCCGCGCATTATGCAGGCAATGCTCGACGATGTGAAGCCGCGCCTCAACCGCGGCAAGCCCGTGCTTTCCAACACGATCGCCTGCGCGCTCGCTGAAAGCGCGATTGCCGAGCCGCTCGAAAAAATTCAGAACGGGTATCCGACCGTAAGTATCGGCAGCTATCCGCATTTCCGCGGCGGTATTCTGGGGCTATCGCTGGTTCTGCGTTCCACGGACGATCCTTCGCTGGATTCCGCAACGCGCGAAGTTATCGAACTGATCGCCAGCATGGGCGGTGAGCCGAACGCGCTCTCTATCCAGTCATCCGGAAAAATCGTCAGCGGTTAACAGGGTTATTGCCCTTGTTCGGCTGCTCGGGCGAGGGCTCCTGCTTCGTTTTCCTGATTTCATCGTTGGAAAAGGGCTTCTTTGGTTTCTGTGTCGGCTGGATATAGTCCGGGCGGTTTTCAAGGCTCATGAGTTTTCTCCTTCTTTCTAGATGATTTCATGCAGCGCCGTTAGCAGCGATGCACCCAATCTTTGTGAGCGTTCGGGCGACCAGCCGCGATAGGCGATTTCGTTGTCCTTGTCGTCGCGAAAGGGCTGTTCCAATGTCACGGAAAAACATTTGTAGGTTTCAGCGATAAAGTTGCAGCCTATGTCGAGATCAGCTTCACCGGGTTTGTCCGTGGGATATCCGTGGCCGGGCTCGAAATCCGGATTTACGCGCGAAAGAATATTTTCAAACTTTTCGCGCACCGCAATTCTTTCGGACGTCATGGATGGCACGCCATCTGTGTTTGAGAAAAATACATGCGGAATATCCTCATCGCCGTGAATGTCTATGAAACAATCGACACCTGTTTTCTGCATCTGCTGTTTCAGATAAAAAATTTCGGGGCTTTTTTCGGGTGTGTCCTTACGCCATATCCGATTCAGATCTTCGCCTGCAGCATTTGTTCTTATATATCCAAGATATGTTCCGTCGGGATTTGCGTTGGGCACTATATAAAACACGGCCTTGTTCAACAAAGCTCTGGTGGTTGCATCGTGCCTGTCGGTCAGGCGTTGAACGATACCTTCCGCGCGCCAGCGCGCCATTGGTTCGCCGGGATGCTGCCCTGCGACTATCCAGCAAATTTTTTTGGAAGGGGTTTCTTTGCCCACTACGATAAGGTCAAGAGCACGGCCCTGTACGCTTTTGCCGTAAACCCTAATATCGATATCCATGTCGTCTCTTGCATTTTGGCATTCAGCCAAAAGCATTTCGTGCCGCGCCAGCCCATAAGGCGGGAAGGGTGCAAAATAGACGCACGGATGTTGGGAGGTTAAAGCAAAATCGAGTGTTTTGCCATCATACCGCGTGGGCAGGCGGAACCAGATTTTCTGGTCGTAGCTGGCAACAATAAAACAATCTTTCCACGCTTCTTTAAAGCTGCATTCGCCCGCATTGAGGATCGAATATTTGTACTCCTGTCCGGCCTTGGCGACGCAGCGGAAATAAAACCATTGCAGATATTCGGGATTGGCGTCCTTTTTTATTTCTAATTTCGCTGTTGTAGCGTCGATAGAGACGACTTCAATATTTCCCCCTTCAAAGGCAGACGTAATGAACATCATACAATTCCGGCAATAAAACCTATTTTTTCGGCTTCCTGTGCCGTTACGTACCAGTTCGACATGGCACGTTTTATCACCTCATCCGCCTGCATTGTGCTTCCCTTGGACAAAGCCGCGTAATCGCGCTTTTCGATCATTTGCGCGTTTTTGAAGTTGGCTAGCAGCTCTTCCACGGTTTCTATATTGTTGCGCATGGGCCCATCGAATGTGACTTCTTTTTTAATCCTGCGCTCGTGGATGAGAAGCACGGCGTCATCGGTGAGATATCTATATTCTTTGGGGAAAGCGGACATCAAAACTATGCCGGCCGAATAGACGATGGTCTTGCCGATAAAATAAAGTTCTTTGCCCCGTTTTTCATGGGAAAGCCTGATCTCCATGCCCATACGGCGCGCGGCATCGGGATCTCCGCCGGGCGTGGTCATGCAAACAATAATCGGGCCGTCTTTTTTTTCGGCCTCTTTCAATTGCTTGTAAAAGTCTTCGTACATCTCGTCGTCTACTTCACCGTAAAACCGGACGTCTGGCTCTATGGAAGGTGGTTTCTTTCCGTTCATATTCATCTCCTCAAAATAAGGATGGCCTGAAATGCCTAACTTCGCCCGTCTATCACATAGCGAAGACGCACGTTTTCACGCTAATTGCTCATTTGGTCTTCTTTGAGTTATCAGTGCGGAATTGCATTGGCGTGAAAGAAACAAAGCCAAGCGGCGCCGCGTTCCCGTCTAAAAAAAAGATTAAATACCGGTTCGCCGCTTGGGCCAAGGAACCGAAAAAAATTCTCCTCGTTGGATTGATATAATCAAACATAGGAGAATGAAATGGTTACTCTCGCAGGAACGCAAAACAATGAAAAGGATCTGGTAGAGGCTTTGCTTCAACTGGAGAAAAACGCGCTTGAAGCGTATGATGAAACAATCGAGCGTCTGGAAAGCCAGCAATATTCGCAGAAAATAAGCGAATTCCGCCAAGACCATTATCAACACGTAGAGGCATTGTCGCAGTTCGCACGCCAAATGGGCGTTGAGATTCCGGATGCCGGTGCAAAGTCGCTGCTTACCAAAGGCAAAGTGGTTATTGCCGATCTGGTTGGCAATGATGGTGCAATCCTTACGGCCATGAAGACGAATGAATATGAAACCGTTATGGCATACGAGAATGCATGCAAGAAAGATTTCCTGTCGCCGGAACTGCGCACGCTTTGTGAAAAAGGTCTGGCAGATGAAAAACGCCATCGTGACTGGATGGATCAAGCGGCCAAATCTGATAAAAAGGCCGCATAGCATAAATTTAAGAATACGGGCGAAAGCCCGTATTTTTTATTGCGTAATGCCTTTGCTTTCCAGCAATGCCCGGCATTTTAATTGCCACTGATACAACGCGTTTGCAGGGTCAATTTCGCTGTTGAAAATATAATGGGCCGCGGTGTCATCCGATACGGATGATTTGTGTAGAGGATTTGCCCCGCGCTTGAGCAATTCATAAACATCCTGGAATTGATTCATACGTGCAAGAACAAGAATAGCGGTGTCATCGCTTTCATTGGCCTTTTCTATATCTGCGCCATGTTCAAGGAGCAGGCGCATAGCCGGCATATTCCGGTGTATGGCGGCATTTACAAGAACAGGTTCTCCGATGGAGTTGATGGCGTTTGGATCACCTTTATATTTCAAAAGGAGTTCGAGCCATTGCGTTTGTGTGCCCGAAGCCACCATGGTGACAGGTGTTTCATTGAGCGCGGATCTTTTGTTGGGATCCGCACCATGCTGCAAGAGCGCTTCGGCTCCTTTGTAGCTTTGTTTGGAAATTGCATAGAAGAGCGGCGTAATACTATTCTGTCCCGAACCGTTAACATCAACACCGTTGGAAACGAGCGCCTTGATTTTTGATATGTCGTTTTTTGATGCAGCGTCGGCCAGCTGGGCCAGAGCTGGTTCCCCAAACAAGCTTGACCCTGTTTCGGCCATGCTTTTTTTGTTGATCATGAGCAAAATTGTGGCCGCGCAGGCGAGCAGGATAAGAGCATATAGCATTGATTTTTTTCTGAGTGTGGGATGCATGCAGGCAGGATGTTTCGAAATGAGGGGCGGAGTTGGTGTCCAACGGCTAGAGATTAGCCGCTTAATATTAAGGCTTTCGGTATATACATAAGTGGTAAACGCTTAACAAGTGTAACATAAGTTCTCTCGTGTCATACAGAGCGTTAAATTTATTACAAAATCCTGGAATCGTCTTACTGCATGATTGCCCTTGGAAATTCCGCATGACATGCGTATAGATGTGTCTGTGCGGGCGTGGCGGAATGGTATACGCAGCGGACTTAAAAGTCAGGTAGGACTATCGGGTCAAAATGCTGTTTTTTCTGGCTTCCTTATGGATCAGAAAGCCAACCAAGCCCATAATTATCGCAAGAAATATAATGCTAGTATTTGTAACGCCAAATCCTAGCCCTCCATTTTTAATGGGTTGAGAAAGATAGTCGGCAAAGGACGCACCAAAGGGCCTCGTTAAAATATAGGAAAGCCAGAAAGCTAAAACCGAGTTTATCCTCAAGAGATAATAAGCAAGGGTAACGACTATGATTAAACAGGCAAAAATAGCACAGGATAGCAAATAGCCTAGATTGACGCTTTCGGCAAGCAAGTCACCTGCAGCAGTTCCTAGCGCGAAGGTTGTTAAGATGGCCAACCAATAAAATAGCTCTCGCTTCTTGGTGTTTATAGTATGAATTGAAAGAGTCCCTTCCTCGATATGCCAAAGAGCGAAAGTGATGACCAACAAAATGCTAAAAATCGCAGTTGAGATAAGCAGGGGCACGTTATATCTATCGGTTAGGTAATCAGTAGCCAGAGTGCCTACTATGCTCACTACAACTACACTAAGCCAATATATTGAAGGTCTGTAGCGTTTGGATTCAAATTGCGCCAGAAGGGCAAAAACAAGAGCTGTGTTCATAATCAAAGCAGTAAACATCAAGCCCCAACCCATGTTATAAGTCAGAAAATCCGCGCTTGTCTCACCAACTGTGGTCGCCATAATCTTGATAATCCAAAATATCAAGGTAACTTCCGGTACTTTATTTAAAAGTTTTTCCATACGGCCTTCTTTTCGAAATTAATTATTTTCAAAAATCCCAATATTTTTCCCACGATATTTTGAAGAAAATATTTTCTTATAGTGATCGACGTCACTTTCCTTCTCATACCGTATCACTGCCTGTCCTTCTGGATGATCGAGGAACCAAGCATCCATTTTATTTAAGTCATTAATTTCAGTAACAGGCTCTCGAAGATTTGCCAGATAACCAATCTCGCCATGATAGTTGCGCACCCAAGCCCACTCTTTATCTTGATGGGTTTGCATATAATCCGCTATGGGTCTTAAATTGTAGGCAGGAAAGACCAACGCCCACGCAACCGAGTGCGCCGTAACAAAAAGCATAAGCAAAAAAAGAACTGTGTTGATTAGCGTGCGAAGAGTAATACTTTCAAGAAGAATGTATGATGATATGATTGCCGCAGGAAGAAGCGGGACGAGATAATGCGGTTGTTTACCGCTTATAAACGAGAAGACAATAAAAGTTGGGACAGCCCAACACAGGCAAAAACGTAAGATTGTTTGCTTAGTATCAACGATTTTTAAATTTTTCCAGAATGACGGGAAGAAAATCCAAGGCGCAAATATTAACGGTAGGAAAGGCAGATAAAAATAAAAGGGCCTGATATGGGCATCTTTAAAATTTCCAGCCACACGCCCAGCGGTTTGCTCCCACAAAAGCCAAAAAGCAAAATGCTTATCCGACTGCGCTAGAACCGGAATAATCCATACGGCTATCGGTATAAATGAAATCACGAATGCAAAGAAGCAGCCACCATACCATGACGATGGTTTGGTAAAATCTTTTACCCAGTATGGACCAAGCAAAATGGGAAATATAACGTAAAGATAAGCAACTGGTCCTTTGGTGAGAACACCGAGTCCAAGAAATAATCCAGCTAACCAAATATAACGATTTTGATGCTTTTGAGCGTATTCTATAAGGCATAGAAACGTGGCCAAAACAAACATGGTTACTGTCAAATCGAAAAGAAGCATGGTTCCGTAAATCAAGAACGGTAAACTGCCGAGCATCAACAGCGTTACACGCCTTCCATCAAATTCTACCTTTCCTGAAAGCTTGCGGGCCAGTGCAACCGTTAAAAGCACGACTGTGCCGGATGACAAAATTGCTGGCATCAAGCCTTGCGCCCGTCCTATTCCGAACACAGACCAAAAAATATTTATGAGCCAGAACAATAGAGGCGGTTTGTGCGAATAAGGCTCAAAATTCAATGTGAGCGGCGATAGCCATCCCTCATGTAGCCGCATTTCCCACGCGACAGTCATATAGCGGGTTTCGTCAATCGGTAAGAGCGGGCGAAAGGCAACGGCGGTACAAAACAGAACGGCCATAGCTCCCCAAGTCCAGAGAGCTTCTGTAGATATTTTTTTCATGAATATTCCTACGAAGCTGCAGACGCTTCAGGAGCGCGGCGAATAAAGTGGAGGTTCCTAAGGTAAATGAATAGACCTGTGCTTTGTCCCAAAATAAAAACAGGGTCTTGCCGCCATAGCGCGTATGCGAAAAGTGTAATACCGCCTAGTAAGCTAAAATACCAAAAGGAGTTTGGCACAACGCTGCGGCCCGCTTTTTCAGAGGCCAGCCATTGCACAAAGAACCTCATGAAGAACAAGCTTTGGCCTATAAAGCCAATTACAATCCATACGGTTTCAGCGGTAATAGTAATGTCATTAAAAAAGTCGATCATGGTTACGGAACCTCGCTTAAATCTTCATAAACTTCTGGATGGGCAAACGGACGTTTTAAAAGCCACCAGACACCCCATAGATCGCTAATCCCAACAGTCAAACGGTCTAGCGTTCCATATTTGGAAACGCCTTGTGTACGGGCGCGATGGGAAACAGGTACATGCATGATGCGGATATTATCGCGCTTCATAAGCGCGGGCAGAAAACGATGCATATGGTCAAAATACGGCAATGCCAGATAATCTTTACGGCGGAATAACTTTAAGGAGCATCCCGTGTCGCGCGTTTGGTCTTTCAACAAAGCCGAGCGCAAACGGTTGGCAAAGCGGGAGGAGATACGTTTTATCCAAACATCATTGCGCTTTTTACGCTCGCCTATGACCATCAGCCCGTTATGGCCTTTCTCGTAATCTTTATAGAGCAAGTAAAGCAGAGAAATATCGGCAGGATCATTTTGACGATCACCGTCTATTGTCACGATCAAATCATTTCCTGCGGATTTAATGCCCGTCCACAAGGCTGCGGATTGTCCGCAACGGCGGCTGTGTTTGACCACACGTAGCATGGAATATTTGGATTTTAGAGATTGCAGAATAGAAAAGCTTTTGTCCGTGCTGCCATCATCGACATAAATGATCTCGCTTATAGGTGTGGATTTAGCGACCTGTGCTATCTCCTCTAAAAGCGGTGCAATATTGTCTTCTTCATTCAGTATGGGAATTACTACGCTAATCACAAGAACCTCCGTTAATAAGAGGAACTTGGTCCGCGAAACTTAAGTGACGCTTAAGCCTTTGGAAAAACGAAGCGGAAACTTGTGCCTTTACCACCAATTCCAGCAGAAAGCTCAATGGTTGCACCGTGCCGTTCGGCTATATTTTTGACAATCGAAAGCCCTAAACCGGACCCTGTTGTCCCTGTTCCAGCCACACGATAAAAACGGTCGAACACACGGGCATGATCTTGCTTGGCTATTCCAGTTCCGTTATCTGCGATTTCCAATACAGGATTCCCACTATCTTGATAGGTTTTTACAGAAACCTCTCCACCTATATGGGTGTAAGCCAGCGCATTAGTGAGAACATTGCCGATCAGTACTGCTAAACTGGCCGCATCGCCTATTATAACGACATGACCGAAAGAAGGATTAATAGAAATAGCCTTTCTTTCGGCAACTATGCGGCTTTCTAGAATAGCATTCTGCAAGATCGGGTCGATTTCGATTTTTGCCAAAACACGATTTTCATTTTCTGGCTCTTGTCGCGCAAGCTCTAGAAGTTGCTGAACAAGCCGAATGCTCCGGTCAACACCTCTTTCGAGTGTCTCTACCGCTTCTATCCTGTCTTCCGGTTTATCCGCGCGTTTTAACAGGTCAAGCTGCAAACGAACGGCTGTCAAAGGCGTTCTTAATTCATGGGCGGCATCAGCTGTAAATTGCCTTTGTGTCTCAAGTGAAACTTTTAAACGGGAGAGCAAATCATTTAAGGCAAGGACAAGAGTCTGTATTTCTTTCGGTACGTCTTCCGTCGAAATAGGCTCCATGAAATTAGCCGTGCGGCTTTGGATGAGGGTCGAAACACGTTCCAAAGGGCGAAACCCATATCCAACAAACAACCAGACCAGCAAACCCAGAACTGGAAACTGGATAATAACCGGAATTATAACCCCGTTATAGACTTCACGAATAACATCGCGGCGAAAATGCAACTCTTGTGAGACTTGAATTACAAGCCCCTGAACTTCTTCCTGATAGTATCCCCATTTCTTACCATTAAAGAAGACGCGATCATGCCCGTCCTTCTCCTGTAATGGAAAATTAGCCACAGGATGCGAGCTGTAGTCGAGCCTGCCCTTATCCCATATCTGGATAAGGAATTCTTCTTCTCCGTGCGGCCATTCTTGAGAAGGCAGCGAGGCAACAGATTCTTTCATGTTAGCAAGTGGTATACCCGAAGCAGCCAATGCGAGTTGTTGCATGTTCGCATCATAAACCTCGTTCATTTCATGGCGTATGGATAAATATGTAGATATGCATACCGCAATGGTGCCGAGCGCAAGAATGGAAAGGAATGAAATTAAAACCCGTCTACGAATAGAATTCATTGTTCGCTCTCCAACGTATATCCAACGTTACGGATATTCTTGATGATCTTGGGGCTTATTTTCTTGCGGAGCTGGTGTACATGCACTTCTATAGCGTTACTGGCGACTTCTTCGTTCCAGCCGTAAAGTCTCTCTTCAAGTTGGGTTTTAGAAAGCACGGCAGATGGATTTTTGATAAGCGCAAACATAAGGGAAAATTCACGCCCCGTGAGCGGAATCTTCTCATCGTTATAAATAGCCTCATGCGTTTTAGGGTTAAGGCGAAGACCATTATGTTCAAGCCATTCTCCTGCCTGTCCCGTCTGACGGCGTAAGAGACTACGAATTCTTGCTTCAAGTTCTTCGAGGGCAAATGGTTTCAACATGTAATCATCCGCGCCAAGGTCCAGACCCTTAACGCGGTCGGAAACAGCATCACGTGCCGTTAGAACAAGAACGGGCATAGTGCTTTGCCTTGCGCGCAAATCTTTTAAAATATCCAAGCCGGATTTATTGGGCAGTCCAAGATCGAGAATGGCAAGTTCATAGACTTCATCCATCAAAGCTGAATCGGCCATAGCCCCATCTTCCACCCAGTTGATGGAAAACCCGCTTTGACGCAGGGCTTTTTGCAGCCCCTCACCAATCATTTTGTCATCTTCTATCAAAAGAATGCGCATAGGGAATATAACCATAATAGAGGGCTATTGCCGACTCCATTCTTTCCACTTTGAGGCGGCTTGATAATAGCCGATTGCCTTATCCAAAAGCGGCTCCGGCACAGATTTTTGTAAAGTGTATTTTCCATCCGCAGAGGCCGTCAAAAACTGTACTTCTTTTCCGGCTTTAAGTATGACCAGCCCGTCCTTTGTTAAATATCCTAGAGATTGATAATTGGAAATGAATGCTCTTGCAGGGTCTTCTTTCATCAAATCTTTGCCGTAAAAACGGCTCTCATAATCTATACCCATCAAGCCTAATATGGTCGGAGCGACATCAATCTGGCTTGCTAGTTCATCTACGCGGCCTGCTTTGACTATCTTCGGTGCATAAATCCACATTGGTATATGGTATTTATCAGGGTCAAGTTCTTGACTGCCGCCGCTGCCTGCTGTGTGATCTGCCACAATCACGAAAATGGTATTGTCAAACCATGCGTGCTTTTTCGATTCTTTCAAAAATTCATCTATGGCAAAATCTGTAAATTTTACACCGCCACGGCGTTTGCTTGTTTTGGAAGGCAAATCAATTTTACCTTCGGGGAATGTGTAAGGGCGGTGGTTGGAAGTCGTCATAATCATGTCGAAAAACGGTTTACCCTTTGCGTGGGCTTCATCGTTTTCTTTCATGGCACGGCGGTAAACATCATCATCCGCCACGCCCCAGATATTCGCAAAATTGATTTCCTCCTTGTTCAATGCGCTACGGTCCACAATTTTGTAACCATTATCGCCAAAGAAATCGTTCATATTGTCGAAGTAGCCGTAACCGCCATAAATGAATTTAGACTCATAGCCTTGTGCTTCCAGAACGTGCCCTAGGCTGAATAAGTTTTCATTCTCGGCTCTGCGGACAATAGCGTTGCCGGGAATAGGCGGCATACCTAAGGTCAGCGCGGCTAGCCCATACACAGTTCTGGTGCCTGTTGCGTACAGATTACTAAAAAATAGTGATTCATTCGTAAGCCTGTCGAGGTTAGGCGTAATATTCGCCTTATTGCCGAATTCTTTGAGGAAGTTTGCGCCGAGACTTTCCACGGTGATAACAACCAAATTGTATTTCTTGTCGCCTTTGTTTTTGACAAAGCGTTCCAGCGGATTAATCGCTTTTGGAGAAACGCCCAAATCCTCTCGCACAAAGGAAGCTATTTCCTCTGTAGGCTTCGTTAAAAAGAAATGATCGTAATCGAGTTCGTTATTTCGGAACGCGCTGAACAGCTCATAAATTCCGTTGCGGCCAATGTGATTGGCGTAACGGTTCTCTCCTATGTCCGCGTAACTGGAATGCATGGCAAAAAAGGAACAGATAGCGAAAAATATAATGGCCGCAAACCCAAGTGCCCTTTTCGACAATGGAACCGACATCGGCAGCAAAGGCGCGGCATATTTATAATAAGTAACCGCGCAAATGGCGCTAATGATAGCCATGCCACTTAACAGCCAACCGAGGGGATAAGACTCCCTAATATTGCCAACCACTTCCCTTGTATAGACAAGGTAGTCCACGGCTATAAAATTGTATCGTGTCTGAAATTCGTCCCAAAACAGCCATTCGCCCACAGCAGAAAATAGTAGGACATAACTGAATATAAAGAAGATCGCAGTGCTGCCCATTTTGTCGGCTTGGCTACCCTGAAATTTCTGCGGTAAGCAAAGGGCATAAAAAAGTACCGGAATCGCCAGATAGCAAAATACGGCCATGTCAAAAGCGAACCCGATCATAAAGGCTTCGGGAAGGCTTTTGCCCGCACCTTCCAGATTGTTACCTTGATATAAAGTCAGGGATAGCCTGACGATGAATTCAAGAAGTAGAAAAAAGCCGACAAACGGCGCAAGTCTGCGCAAAAGATAATGAGAGGTTTTCATGGGCGCACCATGAAAAATGAAACTTAAGGCAGGCTTAAGGATGGTGCGGGCGGGGGGACTTGAACCCCCACGAGCAAAGCCCTACGGATTTTCTTACCAGCTACGGCTTTCACCGCGATCACCTGACGGTGATTTTGTGGTCTGGACTATACCTTCATCTTAGCCGAAGCCTTAGATGCTGCCCGTCTAGTCTCTACACCTTCCCCTAAGGGCTTGGCTCGGGATTGCCATTTGAAAGGTTTCCCCGACTTTGAGCAGTTCTACTTTCCAGATTTCCCTGAAAGCACTCAATTGTCCGTTTAAGTCCGCTGCGTATACCATTCCGCCACGCCCGCACAGGCATGGTTATAGCCGCGAACGGCTTGTAAGCCAACCCCCTGAAGGAGATATGGCCTGCCTCTTAACAGAAGGATTTCTTGTGGATATAATTGATGGGTGATTCGAGTAGATCACTCTAAAAGCCAGCCCGTATTCCTCTACGTAAAAGTGCATTCAAGCCAATGTTTACAAGCATTTCTTCAAAGAAAGCTGGTATGAGCCATTTAAAAAATGGCATAAAACATGGTAAATTTTACACATTTTCTTACACATAAGAAAATTTAAGTTCAAATTATTAAGTTATTTCAGTATCTTAACTTTATACTGAAATAACTTAAAATCCGTAGGGCTGTGCTCGTGGGGGTTCAAGTCCCCCCGCCCGCACCATTTGCCAAGTCAGGGTGCCTTGGTCGAGGCGTTTATTTTCCGGTCAATTTTCTCATTTTTTTGCCGATAACGTTGGCTGTTTTCTGCGCGGTGATCGCAATATAGCCTTTTTGTGTCAAGCTGAGTTTAAGAAGCCCCATCATGTCTTTGCGCTGGAAAAGCGCTTTCACGTGTTCGGCGATGGCCAGCGGTTTTGCCGATTCTGCACGTTCTTTCAGAAGAGTTATAAGCGAAGGGGTCGACGCAATTCTCGGATCTTCTGCAAGTTTCAGCGTTTGCTCTATCACGTGATCATAATCAACGATGGTGCGCGATAGGCCGCTGCTTCTCGCTGTGTAAAGATAGCCAGAAGCCGGTATATAAAGATATTTCCCGCCCCGGAGCAGGGATTCAACAATCATCAGGAAATCTTCGCCATGTCTGGAGAATTCGGGATAGCTCATTGATTTCTCCTGCCAGAAACTTTTACTGATTGTCGGTTTCAGCAAGCCGTAATCAGCTTCGTCGCCATTGGGCCTGGAATGTTTGAAATACGTTTCAAGGTCAATTTCCCGGTGGCCTATATTCGTTGCGAATAAAGGCTCGGATGTGGCCTGTGTATCCGTAAAATAATACAGAATATTATCAGCGATAATATCCGGTTTGTGCGTCTCTATGGCCTTTTGAAGATTTTCGAGCCTGTCTGGCAAAAACGCATCATCAGCATCGAGTATGGAGAACCAGTCGCCCGCGCAGTGCTGTATAGCAAGGTTTCTGGCGCCAGACGGCCCCATATTGACGGGTGTTTTTAAGATCTTAATCGGAATGTCTTTTGAGTTTTCTGCTATACGAGAGATCACATCGTATGTGTCGTCTGTAGAACAGTCATCCACCAGAATGATTTCGTGTGGAGATAGTGTTTGTTTAAGAGCGGATTGAACAGCTCTGTCCACGAAATCACGGGCGTTAAAAGTAGGGGTAATAATCGAGAATTTAATGCTCATGAGGCCTTTATTATGTTGGATAGACGACCATGCGCGCTATCATATTGATTTTGCCATATTGCTACAATAGGCATGATGGTTGTTTAGGGAGGGCAGATGCCCTAAATATTTGTATTAGAGAAAGATGAAAGGCAGTAGCGATGGCAATACCATCTTTAAGAAGCAATCTAAGTTTCAGCGATGCGGCTAAAGGCACTGACGGCAGTAAACAGCCCACCGATAACGCCGCCGCGAAATGGGAAGAAACGCTCGGTAAAGCCAAAAAGGAATCCGGTCAGGAAAACGCCGGCCAGAAACCACGCCCTTGATGAGCACGATTTCGCTGGAGCGCGGCGCGGAAGTCATTCGGGGTTATGTCCGGAATTTGCCGGAAAAGCCCGGCGTTTACCGTATGCTGAACGAAAAGGGCGATGTGCTCTATGTCGGTAAGGCGCGTGCGCTCAAAAAGCGCGTGGTAAATTATACCCATGTCATGAAGCTGCCCAACCGCCTGAAACGGATGGTGGCGGAAACAACGGCCATGGAATTCATCACGACGAATTCGGAAGTGGAGGCGTTGCTGCTTGAATCGAACATGATCAAGAAGCTGCGCCCACCGTTTAACATTCTTCTCAAAGACGATAAAAGCTTTCCTTATATTCTGTTCACGTCCGACCATCCGTTCCCGCAGGTGCAAAAGCACCGCGGCGCGCGGGGCGGGAAGGGCGAGTATTTCGGACCGTTCGCAAGCGCGGGTGCAGTGAACCGTACTATCGACATGCTCCAGCGTATTTTCAAATTGCGCAATTGTTCGGATTCCTACTTTGCCGCGCGCAAACGCCCGTGCCTGCAGTACCATATCAAACGCTGCACCGCGCCCTGTGTGGGCAAAATCAGTGAAGAGGATTACAAAAAGAACGCAGCGCAGGCGCGCGCTTTCCTGACGGGCGATTCCCGTGCCATTCAAAAAGAATTCCAGGCGATCATGGAGGCGGCGTCCGAAGAGATGGATTTCGAACTCGCCGCCGAATACCGTGACCGCATCCGTTCGCTCGCGGCTGTGCAGAGCCATCAGGACATCAACGTCGAAGGTATGCGCGATGCCGATGTGATTGCGTATTACCAGCGTGAAGGCAAAACCTGTGTGCAGGTATTTTTCTTCCGCGGCGGGCAGAATTTCGGCAACCGCGCTTATTTCCCAAAGCATGACAAGGATGACGCAGCCGAAGATATTTTATCCGATTTCATGGCCCAGTTTTACGATGGAAAGCCTGTGCCGCCGGAAATTATGGTCAGTTGTTGCCCGTCGGAACTGGAATTGCTGGAAGAGGCTTTTTCCCAGAAAGAGGGACGCAAGATCAGCATCGGTACGCCCGTGCGCGGACAACGCCGCAGGCTTTTGGAGTTTGTCGAGAAGAACGCCAAGGAAGCGCTGGAGCGCCATCTGCTGGAACGCAAGGGCGAGACGCAACTGCTCGAAGGGGTTGCGGAACTGTTCGGCATGGAGGGTATGCCGGAACGGATAGAGATTTACGACAACTCCCACATTTCCGGCACCAATATGGTCGGTGCCATGGTGGTGGCGGGCGTGGAGGGTTTCCGCAAAGGCGCGTACCGCAAGTTCAACATCCGCATGGCGGATAAGGCGGACGATTACGGCATGATGCGCGAGGTCATGACGCGGAGGTTCGGCCGCGCCCTCAAGGAAGAGGTGGACAAGGAATCCGATGAATGGCCGGATCTTCTTTTGATCGACGGCGGACTTGGGCAGTTCAATGCCGTGAAAGAAGTGCTCACCGAGATGGGCATATGGGATGATCTCACGGTGGTGTCTATCGCCAAGGGACCGGACCGCAATGCCGGGCGGGAGCAGTTTTTCATGGACGGGCGCGAGCCGTTCCAGCTTCCCATCAACGATGCGGTCTTGCACTATCTGCAAAGATTGCGGGACGAGGCGCACAGATTTGCAATCGGCGCGCACCGCAAACGCCGGTCCATGGACATTACCAAAAACCCGCTCGATGAAATTGCGGGGATCGGGGCCGCGCGTAAAAAAGCGCTGCTCCACCATTTTGGTTCGGCCAAGGCGATCAAATCGGCGG
>JAPJRC010000020.1 GCA_030824805.1 Micavibrio sp. | reverse complement strand
GTTAAGGATATAGCTATTAAAAATAGAGATCGCTTCTTCATTCTGTCCTCGCTCGGTTAAAATAAAACGGCCACCAAGATTTCTCTTGGCAGCCGGGAGTTTAGAAAGCCGCAATAGTACGACCGCGACGGCCTTTAGCCGAAGCTTGGACATAACCGCCGCCTCCCGGCCATAAGCTGAGAAGCGACGTGATGACGGTCACGCCACCGACTATTGCGGGATTTCTAAAGTCCCGGTGATCTTTTGATCACAGCGTTACGTTATCTGGGAAATAGCTGATTTTCAATGAATTAGAACAGCATTCCGGCGGCATTATAGGAAAATGCCTCGACCGGGCGGATATAACGCTGGAGCATTTCTTCGCTGCGGTGGCCGGTCGTGCGCTTGATGATCCATGAGGCAATCCCGGCTTGAGCACAGGACGATACCAGCCCCGCCCGGATACTATGTCCCGAAAATTCTTCGGCATTCAACCCGATCTTCCGGGCATAGAATTTTACCAGATCGCTGATCGCATGATCGCTCAGGCGTTGCCCGCCGATGCATCCGCCTTTGGCGACGGGCCGGAATAATGGTCCCTCCTGATCCGGCAGCAGGGCAAGCCAGTCTTTCAGGATTTTCACTGCGCATACATCAGTTCTCCCGAACGGGATAGCAACCACGCGGCCTTCACGCAGCCTGTCGGTTTTACTCTGGCGCAAGGTTATGGTCATGCCTTTCGCCACAAACTCGACATCTCTGACATTAAGGCCGGCGATTTCAGAGCGGCGCAGGCCAGCCGCGAAGCCGACGAACAACACGGCTTTGTCTCTCTTGCCTTTCGGCGTATCCGGCATCTGGCGCAGGATCGTCAGCAGATCGTCCTTCATCAAGGCGGCTGCCTGTTTTTGTTTCCTGGCATGGGTTCGCCGAATGCCGCGAAACGTCAGGCGCACGAGATCGGTTTTCACCGGATCGGGATGCCCTTGCATCGTATGCGCCTTTGAAATGCTGACCAGCCTTCGTTGCAGCGTCGAAACAGCCAGAACACCCGCATATCGGCTTAAATAGTCGGCTATCGTTTCAGGACCGGCGGGAATAACGCCGCCAGCAGACAAAAAATGTTCAAGATCGGCGCGGTACGCCTTGCGGGTATTTCCTGCCAATGCGTTCTCAAGATAAAATCTTGTCTTGTATTCTTGCAATTCGGGCGTGGTTGCAGTCATCAGATCATTCATGACCGCCACCATCCAATACCCTCTTTATTTTCTTCTGCCGAATATCATTCAATTTCTGCATGTTGGCTTCAATGCACTCACGCAGCCCCAAGAATGAAGGCGCATCCAGTCCCACGCTTTCCGCGTCTGTAAACTCGGCATTATGCCGAAACTGCTCCAGAATATCCGAAGTCAGGATTTTATCGACCTTGCAGCCCTCAATATAAAACAGGGCAAGACTCAACTGCTTCACGCTGAAGGCCTTTAGCTCCGGCGTTTCCCGTCGTAATTCCTGAACGCTGGCCTGTCCTGTACGGGTAAACATGTCTGCCGCGTAAACCGGGATGCCTTCAACATCCCGGGCAGGGGCAATCGGATTGTAAAAAATATACAAGGGCCGTGGTTGTTTCGAAACTTCTTGCCAGATCAGCGGCATGAAAACCGACAACGGCCATGAGGTACGGCCCATTACGCTTATGCAGGACTGCACCAGATCGGCAGGCGCATCAAGGCCGCGCAACACCTGCACCGCTTTTTCAGGAGAGCCGATCCGGCCCGGCATTACATCCGACGGGAATTTTCTGGTTCCGGCCAGATACCAAAGGGCAAGACTTCGCTCGATCAACGGACTGTTCCTGTGGCCAGCATAATCTGCCAGCAATTTATCGTCCGCCTTTGCCAACCGCCCCCGAAAATCGCCGTATCCACGATCACGCTCCGCCTGTATGAACAATTCATCGGCCATGCGGTTCTTAATCGATCCACACAGCAAGCGCGTCAAGAACAGCCCGACCTTCAAATCGCCCACCTGCCGCCGCCATGCGGTCGAGGCCGTGGCCATCAAAACCTTTACAACGGTTTCAGGATCAGCGGCCCCTATGTCCTCTATCGCTGCAAGGTGAATACGACGCCAAAAACTCTGCCGATCCTGCGTCCATATAGATAAGGCGGCACGACACGCTGTAATTGTTTCGTTTCTTCGGATCGCTTTTTGCAGACATGAACTCAGCAACCATTTATCGCCCGATAAAGGCTCAACAGTTTCACCGCTGTGTGCCTCAATGTCTGCCTTCAACGCTTCAAGAATTTTTTTACAACTGGTCAACCGTATCCTCCTTGATATTGGCCATGAAAAAATCGTGACTGAATGGCAAGCGGGATCAAGGATAATTACGGAATTACCATCTAAAATGCGTTTTAAGATTTTCCACGCTCGTTTACCTGACATCGCACGTTTCAAGATGTTTTCTTGAACCTCAAAGAACCCTTGTTTTATTGGGTTCTTGACGGTTCTTTGCTTCTTGAAACAGGTATTTGAATGTTCCGGTAATTCTACCGTTTGACGACGTTTTCCAATTTTTTACCACGGACCTAACAGATTGGAATTATTGCATTCCAAATAATCTTACCCTGCCGCAAACGGTAATAAAAATGGCCTAGAATAATTGCACCCGGGAGCGAATAGAGTCATAGGAGTCATAGCGGCCACTTAGAAGACATCCATAATATGGTTATCTTCTGCCTCTGAAAAATTCATCGTTTGAAAACACCAGTGAGTAAAAAACGATCCTTGCTCCCCATGACGGCCCTTCAAAACATTTACCTTTCTGCGCATGGCGTTGCTTATGTTGCTTTCATCCTCAAAAAGGCCAAGTACCACACTCGAAATTTGGCTGATTTCGTCTGAACCGGCTATGTGTTGAAGACCAACCAAGCCTGCCTTGGTGCTTTCACGGTTTAGTTGCCAGCTTGCTACTACAGGAATGTTCTGGCGTACTGCCAGTTTCTTTAACTCTTTGCACGCCTCGCCGACCCGTTCCCATTTGGAATAGCGGCCCTCTACACTGAGCATATACGCAGCATCCACGAAGACAGCGGCAGGCTTGAACCGCATGCACAGTGCTTCGATCTCTCCCGCCGACCCGGCGGAATTGGCATCAAGGATATGAAGTGAACCTTCATCGTCCTTGAAACTGTCAAGGATTGCTTTGAACTCTTCTCGTTTGTTGATCGGATGTGTCGGAATGCCCCCTGTTTTAATCCAGTCGAAGGGGATGCTGGCGGCCATGCCAGCGAGGCGTAATGCGATTTGCTCAGGCGACATTTCCAAAGAAAGGAACATCACAGGCCGCTTCTGCATTCTCCAAACGTGCAGAGCCGATTGGAGCATCATGTATGTTTTCCCAGAGCCGGGTCTTCCGACAAAGGAGATAACATCCCCAGCGGTCATCCCCGAACTCATTTCGTCAAGCGTAGGCCAGCCGAACTCAACTGCTGAAACGTCTCCCGACACCTTTTTCGCGAGAAGCTTCATAATGGTGTCCGACGCATTCTTAAAATCCATTATCGGATGTGTTACCACGTCGGTGCGAAGCTTCTCTAACCCTTTGGCGAGCACCGCAAGTGCATCGCGTGGCTTCTGCTGCTTTAGCAGGTCTGCCGCAAATTCACTGGAGACCTGGAGACCCCGATGGACATGTCTATCCTGAAGCTTTTCCCAATAGAATTGCGGGGGTTCGACCGCTTCCGCAAACTTGTACCCCGTTTCCTTTTCAAAAGTAGCATGAGCGGGAACTTTGCCCAGCTTGCTGACTAATCCCACAAAATGCGCATATACCTCGCCCTCAGCATGTGCGTGTTCGAACAGAGCGGCACCATTCTTGAAACGCCCAAACGTTTCCAAGCTCCCATCGGCCATAAGGGAAGAAATCAAAAGCATTCCAAGGCAGTTCGGCATTAGCATTTCAGTTCTCCTATCTTGATAAAACGTTCCAAAAGATGATTGGCGGCAGGTTGGCCGTATTCAAATGCCACGCCCTCCAAATCTTGCGCGTACGCAAAGATCAGCTTGCCCTCGGCCATTTGGTGTAAAAGAAAATCGTACATCATGCCCTTCTGCCATCCGAGCGAAGAGCCTTTCGCGTATAGGTTAGGAATACACACGACTTCCCCAGAAACTGATCCCTCTGCTTTGAACATTTTCATCGCGGTCTCAATTGTTACGTATCTAGCGTCAACGAAGTTTCGGACGAAGCAGCCAGTTATTGACATCAGCCGGTTTACAACCAACGACGAGTTTCCACCCACATACAGCACGCCGTACTTTCCAAATTCTGGTAACCGACGAGCTTTTTTCAGTGCATCGAGCTCCAATTTGGTCATTTCCGGCAGGGGCTCCCAGATAAAGCGGCGGTTGCCGCCCCCCAACCCAGACACCAGCGCGTAGGTATCAAATCTTTCGACGAGAGCCCTATGCTTTTCCGGAGTAAGGCATCCCTTTTGGTATATTTCACTCGGTGTCAAAAATTTGTTCATCAAACTATCTCCTTCAGTTCGTCCAACTGCTTTTGCTCGTCGATTAGAATGCTAAAACCGGGAGGCTGCTTAGCCTTATTCTTACTTACTTCTTCTATATAAAGTGGAAGTGGGCATCCCTGCACAATCTGGGCTATGCAATTCTGCTCAATTCCAGTTGTGCAGATTTGCGCAGTCCCCGTTAGTAAATCGTTCATCAGCTTCACCACCTGCTCAGGCAGATGGATGTGTGTCACGATCAAGCCTTGGTGGTACTGGTAGCTTGCAGCCTGCCAAGCCTGAAAATATCCCCACAAAATCAATCTTCTTTTGGCGCGTCGTGTCTGGTCGAAGCTAAGGCCGGTTCGGTAGCAGAGTTGTTCATCCGTCTGAACAACAACTTTTTTGCCATTAGCAGTCGCTTTACTGCGGATAAAAAAGTCCCAAACCTCTGAGAGCAGCATTGCTTCATTCTGCTTCCCACAGGTGAGGGACATCGCCACCGCAAGCGGTCTGCGTTTATAGTCTTTCGGGCTAATCATTGTTGCTTACAGGCCCATCTTTTTCAGCGCAGCGATCCGCAAGCCACTGGTTCACGTCTTCGATCCGGTACATAATTTTCCGTGGTCCCAGCTTGTGGAATTTCGGTCCGGTTCCTTCTGCCCGCATACGACAAAGCGTGCGGATTGATATGCCAGTCCGCACGCTCAACTGCTTTGCCGATATGAACGGCAAAGATTTGTTTGGCTCGAAGTACATGGGCTTATTCCCCCAGATCGTGCCGGTGGCTGTCTACCCAGAGGTCAAACTTGTCGAGATCGAAAAGGATTTTCCGTCCAATACGGATAACTGCCCCGCTTTCCACAAGTCCGTTGGTTTTGATTGCCTCGCCGCGAGAGTTCAACCTCGGCTTAGATTGGAAAATCAGGTGCCTAAGCGCGGATTTTGTCAGCCACTCATAACCGCGTAGTGTGGGGAGGTCATTAACGCGAACAATTCGCCGCGAAGTGTGAAGTTTCTCATTAACTTGCATTTCTTTGCTCCATCGTGATTAAAGAAGACCGTCAAGGTTCTTCTTTGCATCGTTACGAGAAAGCAAAGATGTTGTGTACCGGATATAGCGGAAAATCTTAAAACAGGTCAGGCAATTCCCTGTACGCGACGGATATACCGGCGATAAATAAAATCAGCGTGTTCGTTAGCCTTTTTAACGGTTTCGCTTGCGTAATCAGTGATTTGGTTATCAGTGGCTTTATCATATCCAAGTCGCTCGCCCTTATCTCCATCCGGCCACGTTTTATCAGGATGGATAAGCTTCATCATCTCTACCTGGGTTAATTCCCCTTCGGAACAGCGAAGGGCATCAAGCATCCTTATATATCGTGTAAATTCAGGAACCCGGAGACGAATATCTTCCGGAACGATAAACTGCTTTTCGTGTTCTTCAAGCGCAGCTCTTACAGCATCAAGCTGTGCCGGGATAGGTTTTCCGGCGCGAACAGCGATAACCAGCACATCACTAGGGCAGTCTGAAAGGTGAGTTTCAATTAACTCTGTCGCAGGCATCATATTGGGGAAATCAACGGTGACATTCTCAGTCTCACCGCAAAAACCGAGTGTTGGGAAGCCGCTGATAATAGGAAAAGGATCGGCACGAAAGAACTTTATACCTTCATTATAGAGTTGGTCAGGATCATACAACTCAAGCAGACCCCAGTTCCCAGCGGTTGCATCCGGAAGTCCTGCATTCTCCGCATAAAAATCTCGATACGAAAGGTTTCTCCGAAGAAATTCCCAAGCCCAGCCTTCATATCCAAGAGTAGATGTATAGACGTAATCTTCAGGATTACGCCAATCTTGCTTTGTCATCGCCAAACACCTTTGTTGCTGTATTCTCTACCACTTTCGCGGTCTGTGTTTCCAGCAAATGCGTGTAGCGTTGTGTTACCTGAAGGCTGCTGTGGCCAAGAATTTCGGCAATCTGATGCAAACCCGCCCCGTGCATGGCGTAGAACGAGGCTGCTGTATGGCGTAAATCATGGAATTTGAAGTCCTCCAAAGCTGACCGGCGGATGGCCGTTCTCCATGCTGTACGGAAGTCGTTCGGACGGCAGACATCATGCGGAGACGGAAACAGGTAGAGCTGCTTGCTTTTTGCTCTAGCCATAAGACCCTTCACCAGATCATAAGCATACCCTTCAAGACGCAGAACACGAGGCTTCCCGTTCTTGCTCTTGGGCAGGATAATAATTCGCTGTTCTAAATTTATTTCTTTCAGGCGGATCGCCACTAATTCACCACGCCTTGCGCCGGTCGTAATAGCCAGCACTACCAATGCCCGCAAATCTTTATTGTCAGAAATGGCAGTGGCGTTTAACAGGCGGTCAAGTTCATCTCCTTGTAGAAATCGGGTTCTGCCTTTTGGTTCAGGCAAGGGCTTAATGCCGTCGAGCGGACTGTTGGTTATCCATCCCCATTCCTTCACAGCGATATTAAGCGCACGTTTAAGCACCGACATGTGACGGTTGACCGAGGCGTTTGTCAGCTTGTTGCGCCGCATGTTTCCTTTAACGTGCTGTTGTTTCAATTTATCACGCTCACGGATAACTATATCTTTTGTTAAGTCAGGGAGTTTTACAAAACCAAGTCGCTTATTCCAAAGCGCGATCACCGGTCTGGATGTTTTGTATCGGCGTGGATTGCTGCCAGACAAACTCTGGCCATAGCGATCAAGCATATCGCTGACAGTATTATTTTTGAATGCCGCTACACCAAACTTCTGCTGGTATTGAATTTCGTACTCGCGCTTTGCTGCCCATGCTTTTGCGTCGGACTGCAAATCGAAGGTTGCTTCTTCAGGAGGAAATCCCTTCAAGCGAATTTTGACGCGCACTCGCTCCCGCGTTTTCCCTGTACGCTTGTTTAAGTATTTTCTGGTTTCAAATGTTGCCACCTAGAGTCTCCACGATTTGCGTTTTGTCCCGCAGTCTCATGCCGACTCCTAACCGGTCGTTTCTCGAAGGTTTACCGGACATAGGCAAATTGCTTATTTCCGGTCGAAATTCACGCCGGATGGCAATTACATAAAACTGTCGCTGTTATCGTGGTGTTTCGGGCCGGAATGTCCCTGAACTGTCCCTGAAGGGGAAAATGGTGCCGGCGGAGAGGATTGAACTCCCGACCTTCGGTTTACAAAACCGCTGCACTACCGCTGTGCTACGCCGGCATTTAGGCCATTTTTTCAGTGTCCTGCGATATTGAGGGACACTATATTTAGTCTACTTCCTGCGGACCAGCCCTCTGGTTTACAAAACCGCTGCACTACCGCTGTGCTACACCGGCATCCGGTTACATTAACCATTCGGTATTATGGTTAAGGCGCCGACCCGAAGGCCAACTTTCGAAGGATGTGTAACAAAAAACCCGCCGTACTGGTAGGGTTTTTTTATGCCTTCCCCAACATCCATGAAAACCCGCCAAAAAACCCGTTTATTTTTTGTAAATAGAGGCCAATTTCTGTTAAATTATAAAAGGATATCAATTTAACACGCCATTACAGCCGAGAGGCTATGGCGCTGGCACAAAGAACGTAAAAAACACATGTCAGATAAAAAATCGGCAACCTATGAATCGGCTATGGGATGGGGGATTCTCCTCGCCGTCTTCGCCGCATTGGGATACCTGGTCTGGTATTACTTTAAAATAGAAATCCGCAGTGGAATCCGCTGGCTCCGCTATGGCGAGATGTGGATCATGTCGTGGTTTGTCGGCGACGATTATGAGGTGAACTGGAAAGGACAGCCCGTAAATTACACTGAACTCATGGACATGGCTGCAAAGATTCCTGCAGACCGGATCGATGCAAACCTGCTTGGCGCGCTATCGATCGTGGGACTTACGCCTTATATGTGGGTGGTTTGCGTTCTCACGATATTCTTTGCATTCTGGGCATTGTTCAAAGGCCCGGGCTCGGAACACCGCCAGAAATTCGACCTCAATACGCTTATTAAAAAACAGTCGAACATCTTCCCGATCATTTCGCCTTTTATCACATTCAACCCGGCGAAGCTCCCGCCCCGTGCACCTGGGGCTCCTGTGCCCGCCGAACTTCCGATTTTTGCCGAAGCGCTAAGCCCGGAAGAATGGATTGTGTTCAACGAAGTGCCTGTTAATGGCAAAAAGCTGGACGAAGAAGTGGCAACGAAAGCCTTTACGAAACAACTCGGCGCACGCTGGCGCGGCGCAAAAAATCTGGCACCGCACCGCCAGGTGCTTTTGGCGGCCTTCTGTTTGAAAGCGGCGCGAAAGCGCGCGGACTCGGACACCATGCTTGCACGCCTTGCAAAATGCTGGTCGGAAAAAGATGGCCTGAAACTCAGCCGCGACCGAAAACTTTTGCGTGAGGCACGAGCGGTTCTGGGCAACCAAAATCTTTCCGGGTCCGTTTTGAAAAAATGCAACGAACATGCATGGGAAAACACAGCCATGGTACGCGGCCTTCTTACCGCGCGTTCCGAAGGCGGGGTTCTGGCGCCAGCACAGTTCGTATGGCTTCGCGCGCATGATCGCGGCCTTTGGTATCCCCTGAACAATCTGGGCCGCCAGTCCTTCCACATGGAAGCGATGGGTTGCATGTCGCATTACAAGGCCGAGAAAATGGCACAACGCCCCATACCGCGCCCTAAAGTAACCGATGCCGTCAAATCGCTTGCGGAGTATGTTGAGTCAGGCAAGGCAAGAACATTGCCGCAACTTGACTACAGCCAATCCAAAAAGCGCGGCGTAAAAAAACTGAAAACAGCATAAACCAGGAATAAACCCAGGAACGACGATGAACAGCACGTGGAAAAAAGCAAGAGACGAATATGAATCATCCGCCAAGGTTGTGGATGGCAATCTTATTCTTTCGCTGCCCGATGCGATCAACCCCATTGTCTGGCGCATGGAACTCGGAAGCGTCAAAGCCTCGGCGCTTGAAGTAAAGCCGCAGGCCGCGGATGGCACATCCCTCCTTACGCTGAAAACACCCAAAGGCGAGGTGCACGATATTGCGCCGTTCCAGACACGCGAGCAGGCCGTTCGCGCCCTGATGCGGGTATCCGCCGCTTTGCAAGGGGCGCATGGACGCATCACGCCGGTGACGTCCGCTATAAACAATCATGCCGCGAACAGCATTGCACCGGCTGTTCCCACATCTGATAGAAATTCCGGGAACGCCATCAAATGGCTGCTTACACTTGGCGGTGTCCTTGTCGTCATCTTCCTGTTTGCGTATTTGAGCACGCTCGCCCCGCAAGACGAGGTGGCCACAGGTGCGATGAGCACCGCCGGTGCCGGAGCAGAACAAGACAGCGGCAGCGGTGTGCCGCAATCAGCAGACGAATTGCTTAGAGGGTATTAGCGCGTCATGGCAATTAACGAGAAACGGTACGGATATTATCAGCACTTAAGGGACGTCCGCCCCATTTATGTGCGCCTTGGCGAGTGGATGTCAAAACCATCCCACTCTTTTGTCGTTCTGCTTATGACGATAATTCCGTTTTATTTTATACCCGGCAGCCGGAATATCGTCGATGTCATTCTCATCGCCAACCTCTTGTATTTCTGGTGGCTTAAAAAACGCAAACGTCCGCTTCCATTTCGTATGCCGATGGATTCCAAATATCCTGACCTGAACAATGTCGGCAGCGGCCGCAGCGGTAAACCCGAAGGTATTCTGTATCTTGGCAACACACGCGGCAAAGACAATTCCGGCGAGGAAATCTGGTTCTCCAATTCCGATGCGAGAACGCACCTTCTTTATCTCGGCACGACAGGTTCCGGTAAAACCGAAGGTTTGAAATCGATCGTCACCAATGCCCTGACGTGGGGTTCCGGATTCGTTTACATCGACGGTAAAGCCGATACGGATCTCTGGTCATCCCTTTCCGCTCTTGTCCGACGTTTCGGCCGCGACGACGATTTGTTCGTTCTGAACTACATGACCGGAAACTCGGACGCGCGCGCACCGTCCAACACGATGAACCCGTTCTCGTCGGGCTCTGCATCCTATCTGACCAACATGCTCGTATCGCTCATGCCGCAGGCGGAAGGCGACAACGCAATGTGGAAAGAGCGTGCCGTATCGCTCATCTCATCTCTTATGCCCGCTCTTACATGGAAGCGCGACAATCAGGATACGCCGCTTTCGGTTTCCTCCATCCGCAGCTTCCTCGACCTGAACAATATCATCAAGCTATCGCGTGATGACGCACTGCCGGACATCATGCGCGAAAGTATCAAAGGATACTTGAACACACTGCCGGGTTATGTGGACGCCGCTTTTGACGACAACGGCAAGGAAAAGCCCATGGGGCCAGACCAGCCGATGATCGACACCACGACGGTGCGCCAACAGCACGGCTACCTGACCATGCAGTTCACCCGCTCCCTGCAATCGCTGGGTGACGATTACGGATATATCTTCGACACGCAATCTGCCGACGTCGACATGGTCGACATTGTTTTGAACCGCCGTATTCTGATCGTTCTTATTCCGGCGCTTGAAAAATCGGCCGATGAAACCGCCAACCTCGGTAAAATCGTCGCGGCAACCATCAAAGGGATGATGGGTTCTACGCTCGGTGCAACCGTGGAAGGCGAAAGCTCTACCGTTATCGAGAACAAGCCCACGCATTCGGCAACGCCGTTCATGACCGTATTCGACGAGGTCGGGTATTACGTCTCCGACGGTATGGCCGTTATGGCCGCGCAGGCACGTTCGCTCGGCTTCTCCCTCGTCTTCTCGGCGCAGGACTTACCGGCCCTGCAAAAGCGCGTTAAGGAAGAATCCCGATCCATCACCGGTAACTGCAACATCAAGATTTTCGGCAAGCTGTCCGACCCGACCGACACAAAAGATTATTTCGAACGTCAGGCGGGTAAAGCGCAGGTCGTTCAAACCACGGGCTTCCAATTGCAAGGCGGCGTTTCCACCGGATCGTTCTATGACAACCTCGGCGCCAGCATCACCGCCAACGACCGCGCCGATTACGGCGACTTGAAAAAACTCCGCGAAGGTCAGGCTATCATGATCTTCGAAAACATCGTTATCGACGTGCAGATCTTCTATTCCAACCCGGGCCACGCAAAAGCCATGCGTGTGGGACGTTTCCTGTCGCTGCCGCCGATGGACGAGAATATTCTCAAACACCGCGAACAGATCACCAAGCTGCGCGACCATCTTGTCAGCAAGACATGGACAGCCGCGAAAGCCGATGTAAAAGCCGCAACGCCTATGCAGATCGATGCGATGCGCGAGGGTTACAAAGTGGGTGTGGAATATGGCGCACCGCCGGTCGAATGGGCCATCGCCGCAATATCGGAAGTGCACGCGCGCCAATTTCCTGAAGAAGCCGCAAAAGCGCTCTCCGGCGGCACGGAGACAACGACGCCTCCGCTCACGGCCACACGCCCTGCAGAAATTCCTGCAGCAGCGCAAACCACAACGTTGGCGGCTCCCGCACGTCCGGCGCCGTCCGCCGGCAGCGGCCCCATGGGCTTTTTCAAAAAACCCGGCGCTACAACCGAAACACCGGCCGCTCCGGCCTCCACTTCGGCTCCCGTTGCGGCAACGCCGGCGGCACCCGTTCCAGAACCCGTGCGCGAAGACAAAAAGGTTTCCTGGAAAGATCTGGTCGCCGAGGAAAACAAAAAGGTCGAACTCGACAAGGGGACCGAAAAAATCCTCGAAACCGCCGGCGCCGATCTGGCGTCCGCACTGTTCAAGAAAGACGAATAGGCATGCGTCAAAGCGAAAGCGGCAATGCGGTCATATTCATTCTTGTCACCATTGCGCTCTTTGCCGCGCTTGCCTACACATTCATGCGCAGTGGTCAAACAGGACAGTCCAACCTGACAGCAGGCCAGGCAAAACTCGCGGCGCAGGAAATGATCGATTACGCGCAGTCTCTGGAAAGGGGCACGCAAAAGCTGCTCAGTCGCCGGTGTGCGGAAACGGAACTGGAATATGACATCACTGTCATGCCCGATTGCGGCGCAAACGCTGATAGCCCTTCCGATGGCAGTTGCAGTCTGGCGGGCACGGCAGGCGCGAATGTTGCCGGACAAACTTTCCCGGCGCAGCCAAATATGAATGTGGTCGTAAGTGCGGGAGCATCCTTGGAAGAAATCGGCGTCTGGGATGATAACAACGGACTTGTCGGTCAGGACATTGTTGTCTGGTTCGCCCCCGTCGATGAAAAAATCTGCCGCGCATTGAACACCATATTGGGCAACAATTTCGATCCACCGGTTTTGGGCGGAGCCACGCAAAATTGGTGTTTCAACGACGATATAGGCGCCGGGGGCAACCATTTCGGCACCAGCGGCCCTTACGTTCTTGGTGCGCTTGCAGGCAAACGGGGCGGATGCTTCATGCAGCCCGATCCTGACGCAGCCTTTCACACGCCCCAGGGATATAATTTTTATTACGTTTTGCACGCACGCTAATTTCAGGGGACAGGATAAAATCCTTGCCCCTCTTCTCCATTTCCCCTAATCTTTGATTCATGGCAAGACAAGCACGAATCGTCCTACGCGACACACCCCATCACATCACACAGCGCGGCAACCGCGGTGAACCCGTATTCTTCGAAAAAGGCGATTACGAAGCCTATATCCAGTTTCTTTCGGAAGAATGCGCGGACAAGGGTGTGAGCATATGGGCTTACTGTCTTATGCCCAACCAGATTCAATTGATCGCGGTACCGCAACGGGAAAACGCCCTCGCCCGTGCGCTTGGCGAAGCCCATCGTCGCTACACGCGCCGTATCAACGAACGCAACAGCTGGCGCGGACACTTGTTTCAGGACCGCTTCTTTTCCTATCCGATGGATGAAAACCATCTGCTGAACGCCGTGCGATATATCGAGACAACACCCGTAATGGCTGGCATAGCGCCATCTCCGGAAGCATATCTGTGGAGCAGCGCACGCGCGCACGTGAAAAACCGGGAAGACAAATTGCTGGCGCCCGAAAAACCGTTGCTTCATTTCGTTCCGGACTGGAGTGCCTTCCTCACCGAATGGCCGGAGGAAAGCGATCCCAAGGCGATCGAACGCCACCTGCAAACAGGTCGCCCGCGCGGCAACGAAAATTTCCTGAATTCCGTCGAAGAAGTCGTGGGCCGTACGGTTCGCCCGCAAAGGCCGGGACGCCGTTCTATCACCTTCACCAAAAATCTTTACAAGAACAAGTAATTACATTCTTTCGGGAATGTCGATGCCGAGCAGGCCCAGCACAAGTTCGAGACGCTTGAATGTCTGTGCGCACAACGCCAGACGACTTGCGCGCAGTTTCTCATCCGTTTCGGAAAGAATGTGGCAATTGCCGTAGAAGGATGAAAATGCCTGTGACAGGCGATACGCATAATCGCACAGATAATGCGGCGCGTAGTTCTTTACTGCGGCGTCAATAGAATCTGGCAGTTCGGTAAGGATCAAAGCCAGAGGGCGGTCTACATCCTGCAGGATCAGTGCGTCTTTTGCGCCTGCGTCATATCCCGCCTTCTTCAAAAGGGATTTGATGCGCACCGCCTGATACAAAAGATACGGGCCGGTTTTGCCTTCGAAGCTGGTCAGACGGTCGAGATCGAAAACGTAATCGACGATACGCGCGTTTTGCAGATCGGCGAATTTGATCGCGGCAATCGCGACCTTATGCGCCACCGCGTTCTTTTCCGCCTCTTCCATGTCTTCGGCAACATGCGCCTCTTCCATGCGCGCGGACGCCTTTTCCTTGGCCATCGCAATGAGATCATCAAGGCGCATAACGCCGCCGGCGCGTGTTTTGAACGGCTTGCCGTCCGGCCCGTTCATTGTGCCGAACCCTGCGAAGGTCAGTTCTATGTTCTCGTTGGCAATACCGCCTTTGCGCACGGCGCGGAACACCTGTTCGAAATGCAGGTTCTGGCGCTGGTCAACGATATAGACGATCTTTTGAGGATTATAGAGTTTTACGCGTTCGACAATGGTTGCCATATCGGTCGTGCCGTACATAACGGCGCCATCGCGTTTGTATAGAATGAGCGGCGGCACTTCTTTCTTGTCGTCGTTCTGCGCAACCGGAAAAACCCATGCGCCGTCGCTTTCGACGGCATAGCCTTTCGCGCGCAGATCGTCGACCATAGGCGCAATATAATCATGAACGTCCGCTTCGCCTTTCCACAGATCGAAATGCACATCAAGCGCCGTGTAGTTTTTCTTCATATCGCGCAGAGATACTTCGCGGATTTTTTCCCACAGGCCGTAATAAGGTTGTTCCTTGTTCTGCAACTTCACAGCTGTGGCACGCGCGCGGTCCATGGCGGCAGGATCTTCTTTTGCGATGGTGGCTGCACGCGGATAACGTTCCGCCATGTCGTCGACAAGCTTTGTCATCACGGCAGGATCATCGATATTCGCATCGGCGATCAGCGCAGATTCGCCCGTCGTCATGTAATTATCGATGAGCATACCAAGGTTGGTGCCCCAGTCGCCAACATGGATATCGCCCAAGGTTTTGTATCCGCAGAACAGCATCGTGCGGCGCACAGACTCTCCGATGATGGCGGAACGCAGATGCCCGACATGCATTGCTTTGGCAACGTTCGGACCGCCGTAATCCAGCACGGCCGTTTTGCCTTCGCCTTCTTTTGAGACGCCGAGACGGGCGTCGGCGGCAGTTTTTTCTACAAACTCTGCAAGATAAGCATCGGTTACACTCAGATTGATGAAGCCCGGCCCTGCGATATCCACTTTCGCGAAGATGTCGTTCTTCTGCAGCTCGGCAACGATGCCCGTGGCGACCTCGCGCGGGTTTTTCTTCGCAGCTTTGGACGCCGCCATCGCGCCGTTGCATTGGAATTGTGCGAGGTCCGATCTGTCGGATGTGGTAACGCGCCCATACGAGCGGTCGAGCCCCTGTGATTCAAATACGGATCCTACGATTTCCGAGAGCGCGTGTGCGAGAGACGCCATTGTAACCTTCAATGTCTTGATTTGAGGCCGCGCGGCCTTTTGTTTTAGCTATCGACCTGGGCCTTGAGCGCGTTTTCCTGAATGAATTCACGGCGCGGCTCAACCACATCGCCCATCAGCGTGGTGAAGAGTTCCGATGCTTTTTCCGCATCCTTAACCGCCACCTGCAACAGAACGCGTACTTCTGGATCCAGCGTGGTTTCCCATAGCTGCTCGGGGTTCATTTCGCCGAGACCCTTGTAGCGTTGCATGGTCAGGCCCTTGCGCCCGATTTCCAGTACGGAGTCAAAAAGTCCGTAAGGACCGTTGACCTTGGCCACTTCTTTTTCGCCGGCCATCAATTTGCCAGGGCCTGAAAAGTTATCAGAGAGCCATTCGATCAATGTGTGGATCTTGCGCGCATCCGCAGAACGCATCAGATCTGCGGAGATACGCACACGTTCGCCGACGCCGCGCACAGTACGCTCCAAAACCAGACCACCCACCGGTGTGAAGGAGCATTTCCATGTGTTTTCGTTTTTCGCGGCCAGCGTGTTCAGACGTTCGGCGATCTTCGCCGCTGTCTGTCCCGCATAGCCGGAATCATCAAACATTCTTTCATCGAACGCGCCGGAAATGGCAGCTTGTTCCACCGCGTCGCGGCTGCCGACCTTTTGCGACATGGCAGCAATGTTCGAACGGATAGAACGCGATTTATTGAGCACATCGAGAATATCGTTGCCGGCGCGTTCAGAACCCGTGCTTTCGATAAGCTTTATGTCGCCAAGCGCGGCATTGATGAGATAGTCTTCCATCGCCGCATCGTCTTTCAGGTACATCTCACCGGCATTGCCGCGCTTCACCTTGTAAAGCGGCGGCTGGGCAATATAGAGATAGCCTTTCTCGATAACGCTCGGCATATAACGGAAGAAGAACGTCAACAGCAGCGTTCTGATGTGCGCGCCGTCGACGTCGGCATCGGTCATGATAACGATTTTGTGGTAACGGATCTTGTCGATGTTGAATTCATCGGAACCGATACCGGTGCCCAGCGCAGTGATGAGCGTGCCCACCTGTTCGGACGATAGCATTTTGTCGAAACGCGCACGTTCCGTGTTCAGGATTTTACCGCGCAGGGGCAGGATAGCTTGATTCTTACGGTTACGGGCCTGCTTCGCGGAACCGCCTGCCGAATCTCCCTCGACGATGAAAATTTCGGAATCGGCCGGATCACGGCTCTGGCAGTCCGCCAGCTTGCCCGGCAGGTTGGAAATATCCATGACACCTTTGCGGCGGGTAAGCTCGCGCGCTTTGCGAGCGGCTTCGCGGGCAAGGCCTGCCTCGATGATTTTTCCAACAATGACTTTGCCTTCGGCCGGGTTTTCTTCGAACCATGTGCCGAGCTTTTCGTTGATCGCAGCCTCAACAACCGGACGTACTTCGCTTGATACCAGTTTGTCTTTGGTCTGAGAGGAGAATTTCGGGTCAGGCACTTTCACCGACAAAACGCAGGACAAACCCTCGCGCATGTCTTCGCCCGAAAGCTTAATCTTTTCTTTTTTCAGAAGACCTTTGTCTTCCGCATAGTTATTCAGAACGCGCGTCAGGGCATTGCGGAAGCCTTGCAGGTGCGTTCCGCCGTCGCGCTGCGGGATGTTGTTGGTAAAGCACAGCATCGTTTCATGGTACGCATCGGTCCATTCCAGCGAGCATTCCACCGTGATGCCGTTTTCTTCGTACAGCGCGGAGACGGGCGCCTTGATGAGCGGCTTTTTATTGCGGTCGAGATATTCGACGAAGCTCTGGATACCGCCTTCGTAGTGGAAGTGCGCTTGCTTTGGCTCTTCACCGCGCAGGTCGGTGAGGTAAATGTTTACGCCGGAATTCAGGAAGGCAAGTTCGCGGAGACGCGTTTCCAGCGTTTCAAAATCGAATTCCGTGAAGGTAAAAGTTTCGGACGACGGCAGGAAGGTGACTTCCGTTCCGTTGCGCTCACCCTCTTCCAGATCGCGGATAGGCTTCAGGTCCTCATCGGCTTCGCCATGGCGGAACGTCATTGCCCATTCTTTGCCCTGACGTTTGATTTTCAGGTCGAGACGTTCGGAAAGCGCGTTGACAACGGAAACGCCCACGCCGTGCAGACCACCGGATACTTTGTACGAGTTCTGGTCGAATTTACCGCCGGCGTGCAGCTGCACCATGATAACCTGCGCTGCAGAAACGCCTTCTTCCTTGTGAATATCGACAGGAATACCGCGTCCGTTGTCGCGCACGGTGACGGAGCCTTCGGCGTTGATGATAACATCAACGCGGTCACAGTGTCCGGCAAGGCTTTCGTCGATTGCGTTATCGACAACTTCGTACACCATGTGGTGCAGACCCGAACCGTCATCGGTGTCACCGATATACATGCCGGGACGTTTGCGAACAGCATCCAGCCCTTTCAAAACGCGGATAGATTCTGCGCCGTATTCGGCTGGTTGAATGCTCTCTGATTCCATCTTTTTGGCCGCTTCGCTCATGATGAGAAATACCCCTGAAATTACCCGATTTTTATAGCACAGGGGATAGTAGAAAAATAGGAAAAAACGGGCGTTTTTCAACCCATTTTGATGTGGATAAAGGGTTGTTATTTCTTCGAAATTTGGCCGCCCGAAATGCTCCAGAACTGGGCATTGTTTACTGCTGCCGAAAACAGCGATTCATCTGTTCCCGTCATCCATACCTGACCGCCAAGATCGACCAAAAGTTCGAACAACGCGGCACGCCTGTTTATATCCAGATGGGCCGCGATTTCGTCGAGAAGAAGTATGGGCGGTGCACCGCGCTCGGCGCGCATCAAACGCGCATGGGCAAGGATTATACCGATGAGAAGCGCCTTTTGTTCGCCTGTCGAGCATTGGTCCGCGGGCATGTCCTTGGCCTTGTACCGTACCAGCAGATCGCATTTGTGCGGCCCTGTGGCAGCCCCGCCCGTTTCCGCGTCGCGGGCTCTGGATTGCAAAAGCTGGTATGCAAACAGCTCTTCCACCTCGATCGCAGGCGTTCTGCACAGTAACTCTTCGACGGTCCCCGACAAGGATAAAGCAGCCTTTGGGAAAAATGTTTCTTCGTTTTCGTGGGCAAGATCGCAAGCGCGCTGCAAACGTATAATGAAATCAAGTCTCGCGGCCGCAATTGCAACGCCCGTTTCCGCCATTTGTGCCTCGAGCGATTTCAACCAGCTTGCGTCGTTCTTGCCTTCGCGCAGCAATTTCGATCGGCTGGCCATGGCATTCTCATAGCGGGTCACGCGGCCCGCATGGCCCGAGTCGAAAGCGAAGATAAGTTTGTCGAGAAACCGGCGGCGCCCGCTGGAGCTATCCAGAAACAACCGGTCCATCTGCGGCGTGAGCCATATGCAGGCGATGTAGTCGGCCAATGCGATCTGCGGCTTGCCGGAAACGCCATTGATACGAACGATACGTTTGCCGGCCTCATCTATACCCGTGCCAAGCTGCGCCAATGCGCCACCCGTCTCAACATCGGCGGCGATGGCCCAGAGCGTGCCGGCTTTGACAGATGGGATGGATGTTGTGCTTTCGGCCGCCCTGCGGATGATATCCTCGTTGGCAGCAGACCGAATCCCGCGCCCCGGTGCAAGCAATGACACAGCTTCGAGAATATTGGTTTTTCCGGCGCCGTTGGGACCGCTCAGAACAATAAGCCTTGGGTGAATGCCTTCCATACGGGCACTATCATAGCTACGGAAGTTGTGGAGCTGAAGGTTTACGACAGACGACATGGCGGCGATGTCACGCTTCCAGATGCTTTTTCAGGGCATCCAGATCTTTACGGACAAGCGTCTCGTCGGCTTTGAATTGCGCATCATCCATACCGGGCATGCGGAACAAGGTAAAAACCACTTCCGAGCCCTCAAGATTACGGAGCACCCGCAAAGGCACGTATATTTCCTCGTCGGAATCTTCGGGAAAAACAAAATGGTCCGCAACGCCGAAATTATTCTTTGGCGTCATGCGCAGACGGGCGCTTTGCCCGCTCAGCGTTTCAACCAGCCATTCATGCGCCGCCGTTTTACGGCGCAGCTTTCCTACACCCGCCGCCCATATCGGAAAATTTTGCAGTTCGGCCACAAACGCATACACGTCCTCGAAGGGACGTGTAATCGTAACGCTTATATTAATAGCTTGTGCGGTTTCCATTACACCCGCAGTGGCATCAGGACATAGAGAGCAGAAGCATCGCCTGCATCCTGAATAATCGTCGGCGAGGAAGAATCAGCCAATGTCAGACGGCAGCCATCGCCTTCGATCTGCTGCGTGATGTCGAGCAGATAACGGGCGTTGAAGCCTATTTCCATGTTGTCGTTGCCGTTGACTTCGAGGTCTTCGGTGGCGGAACCGGCTTCAGGCGAATTGGCAGAGAGCGTCATCGTCTTGCCGTTCAAAGAGATTTTCACGGCGCGGGACTTACCATCGGAAATGGTCGATACGCGGTCGATCGCACGGGAGAAGGCTTTCGGGTTAACCTCCACGATCTTGTCGTTGCCTTTCGGAATGACGCGTTGGTAATCGGGGAACGTGCCATCGATCAGTTTCGATGTCAGAACGATGTGATCGAACTGGAACCGGATTTTTGTCTCGGAGAGCGAAACCTGGATGGCATCGCCCGCCTCTTCCACCAGCTTGCGCAGTTCGGCTACCGTTTTACGGGGGATAATGATACCAGGCATACCGGCAGCACCTTCCGGCAACGGCATTTCAAAGCGTGCAAGACGGTGACCGTCTGTTGCAACAGCGCGCAAAACCTCAACGCCGTCATTGTCTGCCGCATGCAGATAAATACCGTTCAGGTAATAACGCGTCTCTTCCGTCGACATGGCGAATTTCGTGCGGTCGATCAGGGCGCGCAGCTCGTTCGCAGGTATGGAGAAAGATGCAGGCAGATTGCCTTGTCCGATTTCCGGGAAGTCCGCGACAGGCAAGCAGGCAAGGCGGAAATTGGAACGTCCTGCTTTGACCGTCATCTGGTTGCCAGAACCATCGAGCTCGAGTACGACAGCGGAATCTTCGGGAAGTTTTTTCACGATGTCGAAGAGGGTCGCTGCTGGTGCAGTTGTCTGCCCGGCCTTGTCAACATTTGCCGCAACGGCTTCGTTGATCTCGAGATCCATGTCCGTCGTTGCCAGCGTGAGAACACCGTCTTCGGCCTTCATCAGAACGTTGGAAAGAATTGGAATGGTCGTACGGCGCTCGACGGCGCTCTGAACGTGGTTGAGGGCACGGAGGAGCGCGGCGCGGTCAATCGTAATCTTCATAAAATAGCCTTCCAGCTGGTCGTTCGAGTAATTACATATCAATTTTGAGAGTGAGTCGACTATAGCACGGCCAAAGGCCCTGCCAAGCCGTTTTCTGCGGTTTTCCATGGCCATTTGCGCAAGCTTTTCACAGCCCTTCAGACGAAACTTGCAGCCTGTGCAACGATGTCTTATCGTCCGCTCGAAATGGCGCGCAATATTGTCATATATCAGGACGAAGGTGTGGGGAGTTTCGGACTGAAATGTCTCGAAGAATTCTTCAAGGATGATGACGTCTGGCTTGCAACGGCCGAGGCTGTGATAGACGGCAGGGTTCTGGGCATGGCCGACATGTTCGTAATGCCCGGCGGCGCCGACCTTCCCTACTGCAAAAAACTCAACGGCGCGGGCAACGACAATATTCGCGCCTATGTCGAAGAAGGCGGCACCTATGTCGGCGTCTGCGCTGGCGCTTATTACGGTTGCGCCGCTCTGGAATTCCACAAAGGCCGTCCCGATGAAATAACAGGCCTGCGGGAGCTTTCGCTCGCCCCCGCTGTTGCCGTTGGCTCGATTCCCGAATTAAGCGCGCCTTATGACCTTACGCTCGGCAGCGCGGCCGTGATCTCTCTGAGCGGCGGTAAGCATCAGACGTATTACCATGGCGGACCGTATTTCCGCCTGAACGGCAAGGCGGATATCCTTGCTTACTATGACTTGCCTTTTGTAGCGCCCGCTATCATCCGCACAAAAGTCGGTGAAGGCACCGCCATCCTGAGCGGCGTCCATTTCGAAGTTCAGCCGCATCATCTGGAAAGCCATCCCGACGATCCGGAGCGCGGCAGACGACTGGCCGGCGCATTCCAGAGCAGCCTTACCGATTGGCACAGTATATTGTTCCCCCTTAAGGAGACCGCATGACCGTCTATATCTATCACGGACACGGCGCATCGATGACGGATGCCCGCATCCTGGAATTCATGTTCTCTATGAGCCTTCATCCGCACGGCATCCCTGTGAAGCGGATCACCGAAAAAGAATTGAACACACCATCCGCGCGCTGGCAAAAAGACGGTGACCTGATTGTTTTCGGCGGCGGTGAATTCACGAAAGTAAAAGAAAAGCTTTCGGCCTATGGCCGCGAAGCGATCATAGATTTCACCAGCCACAAATCCTATCTTGGAATTTGCAAGGGCGGCTATGCGGGCGCGGCGCAAATCCGTTTCTTCGGACAGGATGGAAACAAGACCAGCGACGGTTTCGGGTTCTTCAACGGCATAGCGCGCGGTTCACTGCCTATCGCGCCTTCTCTCTACACGGGCAAAAGCGACTCCGCGCAAATCGTAAAATTCCGCCATGAAAAATACGGCATCGAATTTCCGTCTTTGTATTGGGGCGGCCCTTGCTTTGATGCAGCGGAGGACAGCCTGCAGAATGTGCAAAAACTCGTTACCCTGCAAACAGAACTAACAGACAAGCCAATAACCATGGGCATAAAGGTGCCTGTCGGAGATGAAGGGCAGGCTGTTTTGCTGGGTTATCATGCCGAAGCGACACCGCCCCACATCAAGGAATGGGTTTTGCAATTTTCGGACAGTGCGGACGACATCGCGCGTATCAAACGCGAAATGAACAAATACGAGAACTGGAAATTCTATCTGGGTTTTGCATGCGTTCTGGACGACCTCGGGATTGTCCAGGGACATTCTTTCCTCGAGCAGATTTTACAGCCGAGAAGCGAAGAGAATATAGCGCTGCTGCGCCCCGTGGTTCCGGCATACCGTTTCGGTTAACAAAAAGCCCCCTTTCGGGGGCTTTTCTTTATTCCTGTTTCACGGCCTATTAGCCGGTGAGCGCGCGTTTGATGATTTCAACGTCCTGCGCGAAGGCAACATCTTCGGACACCAGCTCTTCCACCTTGCGCACGGCGTGCATAACGGTCGTGTGGTCGCGGCCACCGAACTTGCGGCCGATTTCCGGCAGGCTACGTGCGGTGAGTTGTTTCGCGAGGAACATCGCCACCTGACGCGGGCGGGCCACGTTTCTGGAACGGCGTGCGGAGTGCATGTCGGCCAGACGGATATTATAGTGTTCGGCCACTTTGCGCTGGATCTCGTCGATCGTGATACGGCGGTCGTGGGAGCGCAGCAGATCCTGCAGGACTTCCTGTGTGGATTCCAGCGTGATTGCCTGTTTCGCGACATCTGCGTGGGCGACGATACGGTTCAATGCGCCTTCGAGTTCGCGAATGTTGCTCGTCACTTTCAGCGCGAGGAATTCGAGAACCGCATCCGGCACGGTGGCGCCGAGTTGCTTGCGTTTGGCTTGCAGAATGCCAAGACGCAGTTCGTATGTGGAAGGCTGGATATCGGCCACCAGACCCCATGCGAGACGGGAGCGCAGACGCTCTTCGATACCTGTCAGGTCGGAAGGCGCTTTGTCTGCGGAAATGATGATCTGCTTGTTTTGATCGACCAGCGCGTTGAACGTGTGGAAGAACTCTTCCTGCGTGCTTTCCTTGCCGGAGATGAACTGGATGTCATCGATCATCAGAACGTCTACGGAGCGGAAGAATTCCTTGAACGCCATTGTGTCGTTGGAACGGATTGCGCGAACGAACTGGTACATGAATTTCTCGGCCGAGAGATACATGACGCGCTTGCCTGGATGCTGTTCTTTCATCGCCCAGGCGATGGCGTGCATCAGGTGCGTTTTACCGAGACCGACACCACCATATATAAAGAGCGGGTTGAAAGGTACGGAGCCGGATTCGATAACACGGCGTGCTGCGGCGTGCGCCAGCGCGTTCGGTTTGCCGACAACGAATGAGTCGAAGGTGTAACGGGCATCGAGCGGGGAAGCCAGATCAAACGGGTCTTCCATCGTGACGGTTTTGTTGTCGTTGCCCTTGGCTTTTTCTTCGACAGCCGGGGCCGTCTCTGCGGTTTGGGCGTTTTGAACGACGACGATCTCGAGGCGTTTGATGTCGTCATAACGGGCGGAGGACATCTCCAGAATACGTTTGGCGTAGTGCGTTTGAATCCAGTCGCGCATAAAACGGGTAGGAACGGACACTTCCAGCGTGCCGTGATAATAGGCTTGCAGCGTCAGCGGCTTCAACCAGCTGCGGTACACAGCCTCGCCGAACTCGTCGCGCAAATCCTTGTAAACTGCCTGCCATGCGGCCAGCACTTCAGGTGTCGGAGCAAAGGACTCCGTCTTGAAGGCTTTCACATTGCTGGCTTGACCCGTTACTTCTGACATTCTTGTTATCTCCACTTAACCGTAACTAATTGTTTCAACCAGAACCGACGCACATGAAAAAAGCACAAAAGTGCTCGCCCGCAACAATGTGTCATTGTCACAGTTCCCTCATGTTCAAATCGGCGAAAAATGTAAGGTTTGGTCCCCAAAACTGATGCACATACCCAAAGGTATACGCAGGTTTAAAACCCCCCCTTTTACTCCAACTCTTTTCCCTATCGGGGTAGTATTTAAAAAGTCCTCTGATACTGCCGGAAGCGTTGTGCGATTGTTATTCAATCGTCCTCGCCTCAGCTGCGATCCTCATGTTGTCCACGAGGTTTTTTTGATTGGTTATTCACAGACCCTAGAACGATTTTTTTAGGCTGGCAATCGGAAAAAAACGGGAACGATTAAAAAAGAAATAATTTAATCATTGACAGATGGCATTGAAAAATTTTGGCCCGGGAAATTAGTTTCCTCGGGCCAAGTAATTTTGATTTTCGTGTGTCGACTTTATCTTGAAAAATAAAGAACGGATTGAACCGTGCTTATTTCACGAGAGCCTTTACGCGGGCGTTCAGGCGAGACATTTTGCGGGACGCCGTGTTTTTCTCGATGATGTTTTTCGAGACGCCGCGCATCAGTTCAGGCTGAACTGCTTTCAGGGCGTCTGCTGCCGCTTTCGCATCGCCGCCGGCGATCGCTGCCTCAACCTTTTTCAGGAAGGTGCGGATGCGGCTCTTGCGTGCCGTGTTAACTTCATTACGACGCGCGTTGGTGCGAATGCGTTTTTTTGCCGAAGCGTGATTTGCCATTGTTTTTTCTCTGTCTTTTTTAAGGACCGGGGCCGCCCTGCCCTTCGCAGGATGAAAGCCGGTCTGAAATTGTCCACAAGTCGGGTTTTTTACGCGCCAAGGGGGTCTATTGTCAAGCTAAAGATACCCCGCAAGACCTCTAGGGCCGGTCCGGAGAGAGGGTAAAATGCACGACAGTAAGCGGTGGTGTTTTCGTCACGTCCATGACCAAGCGATCTTTACCTCTAATATACTGATTTTGCTTGGACTTTTTCCAACCCAATTGCGGCAGCGCCTCTTCGTAAAAACGGATGATCTGCGCGCCGCTTAGCGATCTGGAAGCGGCCACCACCGAGGCAATCCGGCCATCGGGCTTGTCGAAGAGCATGGCCTGGTCTTTCAGCTCTTCAAGGCCCGGCATAACCGGAACATCGTACAGGGCTTCGAAAAACACGGGTTTGGCGTTTTGCGCATGGGCTGCGACGGGAAAAAGAATTAAAGCCACAAGTGCCAGCACACATACACGCATCATGGGCTTATCCTCATTTCTGGCATGCCGGACAGAAAAAGGTCGATCGGCCAGCCTGCACAATTCTTTGAATGATAGATTTTTTCTTACCACCCTTGGCACAGACCGGGCAAGGCTCTCCTTCGCGGTCATAAACCTTAAAACCGTGCTGGAAATAACCGAGACTGCCATCCGCCTGCCGGTAATCCTTCAGACTGCTGCCTCCGGCCGCAATAGCCTTTTTCAGTACGTCTTTTACGGCAAGAGCCAGATCGCCAGCCTTTTTGGAACTTATGTCACACGCAGATTTCCTCGGATCGATCCCTGCAGCAAACAACGCCTCGCAGGCATATATATTGCCGATGCCCGCGACCACATGCTGGTCCAGAAGCACGGCTTTGATGGGTGCTTTCTTGTGATGGATGGATTCGTAAAAAGCCTTGCCATCAAAGGAACGTTCCAATGGCTCCGGTCCCAGATCCTTAAAGGATTTGTGCGCGGCCAGCTCTTCTTCGCGCAACAACAGCACAAGCCCGAAACGGCGCGGATCGTTGAAAACGGCACCGGCCCCATCCTTCATCGCCATAACCATATGGTCATGCTTTTCCAGCGCGTGGCCCTTCATGTCATGATGCACCACCATGCGCCCAGACATGCCGAGATGGACCACCATAATATCTTCTTCAAAGTGGATAAGAATGTATTTGGCCCGGCGGCTCAGCGCCGTAATTTTGCGGCCCTTTAAATCGGAAAGCTGCGATGGGAAAGGCACCCGCAAATCTGCCCGGTGAACCTTGATATCTTTGAGGACCTTACCCAATAAAAAGGGCTTCAGGCCCTGCATCACTGTTTCAACTTCGGGAAGTTCGGGCATGCTATTTAAGCTTTTGCCACGTGGCAAGCTTGACGTTTTCAGACATGAACAACGGACTTGTATAGGGAGCCGTCACGCGCCTTTCCGATTGCGGCACGTTTTGCCAAAGGAGTTTTCCGTCCTCTATGCGGGCAATGACCGGAAACGGTGCCTGCGTCATCTGGCTATAGGCGACGTTGCCGTTCGATTTGGGCGCGGGCCAATCCCTGCGCGGCGAAAGCATTATAATATCTTCAATGACTTTAAACGTTCCGGAAGAGTAAAAACGCGGGGCGACAGGATCCGGGCTGGCCAGAATTAACTGGTATACGTCTTTGCGGATTTGCAGCACAGCGGTGTACCGGCCAATAGAAGCCTGCCAGTCCCCTTCCATATCGCCGGCATCGAAATCCGCATCGCGTTCGAAAAACAGATCTTTTACAGGGGCGGGTTGGGTCTGGACGGGAGCGGCGGCCAGATCGGACATCAGATCCCGCGCATTCGCGGATTGTTGCGCAGTATCCCTGGTATTATTTTCCGCTTCGCCGCCGCCCAAAGCCAGCACAAGCACAGCAACAACAGCCAGAACGCCAAAGCCCAGTACCAGATAACCGATAAACCGGGATTCCCGCGACATTTCCTGTGGCCTGCGCGGGCGTCCGGCGCCTGGTTTTGCGCCCCCTGTCGGGGATCTTGGTCTTTGCGGGGTCTGGGGCGTATCGCTCATGGCATTATTATGCGCATAACCGTAATCCCGGGCAAGTTACATCGACAACATAGCCCTTTCCCAGGCATAATCCGAAAAGCGTTTTGTCATTACCCGAATTATGTTTTATATATAGTTCTTGTAAAACAGCCTTCACGGAAGATTTATGCTTATTACTGCCGACCAGATCCGCGCCGCCCGCGCGTTGAAAAACTGGAGCCAGACAGACCTTTCCGACCGCACGGGTCTCGCCGTTCCTACCATCGCGAATATCGAGCTGGGCAAACAGATCCCGGGCAAGAACACCATCGAAAAGATTATCGACGCTTTCAGCATTGGCGGCGTCCGCATTACGACCAATGGCGTCGAATTCGACCAGAACGAAATATTCTCTCTGGTCGGTGACGGCAAATTCAAGAACCTGATCCGCGACGCGCTGCAGATCCTGGAAGACCTGCCGCCGGAAGAGCGCTCTTTCTGGGCTCTGAACGCCGAGGATATTGTCACAACGGACGAAGAGACGGACATATATCTGGAAATGCTGAAGAAAGGCATTTCGCTCCGCCGCATCATCAGCAACAAGGCCGCGATCAAATACAACGAGTTTGAGACCAAACTCATTGACCATAAATATTCCGACGACAAAGGCGCCGTCTTTATCTTCGCCGATAAAATCGCTTTGTACACCGGCGCGGAAGGTGACGAGGAGCCAACCACCCTTATCATCACAAACGCGCGTATTGCGGAAACCTACCGCAAGCAGTTTTCATTCATGTGGGACATGCTGGAACATCCGGCAGGTTATGTTGCCAAGAAAAAAGGCCGGATATAATCCGGCCTTTCTCTTATTTCCTTGAAGGAAGCATGGATTAGAAATCCATACCGCCCATACCGCCCATGCCGCCAGGAGGCATACCGCCGGCAGCGGCTTTGCCTTCGTCCGGAGCATCCGTGATCGTTGCTTCCGTTGTCAGGAGCAGACCAGATACCGAAGCGGCATCCTGCAGCGCCGTGCGCACAACTTTGGCCGGGTCGATAATACCGGCTTCGATCATGTTCACGTAGTTGTCGTTTTGCGCGTCGTAACCGAAAGCCGCATCGCTCTTGTCGGACAGCTTGCCGACAACGATGGAACCTTCAGCACCGGCGTTCGCAGCGATCTGGCGAACCGGAGCCTGGCAAGCCTTGCGGATGATGTCGATACCAGCTTGCTGGTCGTCGTTATCGCCCTTGAGGCTGTCCAGAGCTTTTGACGCGAACAGAAGGGCGGAGCCGCCACCGGCCACGATGCCTTCTTCAACGGCAGCACGGGTCGCGTGCATTGCATCGTCAACGCGGTCTTTACGCTCTTTCACTTCGACTTCCGTCGCACCGCCAACGCGGATAACGGCAACACCGCCAGCCAGTTTGGCCAGACGTTCCTGCAGTTTTTCCTTGTCGTAGTCGGACGTGGTTTCTTCGATCTGTGCTTTGATCTGGGAAATACGGGCATCGATTTCGCCTTTTTCGCCAGCACCGTCAACGATCGTCGTGTTCTCTTTCGTGATCACGACTTTCTTCGCGCGGCCGAGCATGTCGAGCGTTACGTTTTCCAGCTTGATGCCGAGGTCTTCGGAAACCATCTGGCCGCCCGTCAGGATCGCCATGTCTTCCAGCATCGCCTTACGACGATCGCCGAAGCCAGGAGCCTTGACGGCTGCGATCTTCAGACCGCCGCGGAGTTTGTTGACAACCAGCGTTGCGAGAGCTTCGCCTTCAACGTCTTCAGCGACGATGAGGAGAGGCTTGCCGGATTGTACAACGGCTTCCAGAACCGGGAGCATCGATTGCAGGTTCGAGAGTTTCTTTTCGAACAGCAGGATGTACGGAGATTCCAGAACGGCCTGCATCTTGTCCGCATCCGTGATGAAGTACGGGGAGAGGTAACCGCGGTCGAATTGCATGCCTTCAACGACTTGCAGTTCGGTTTCCAGCGACTTGGCTTCTTCAACCGTGATTACGCCTTCTTTGCCGACTTTTTCCATCGCTTGTGCGATGAAGTCACCGATTTCCTTTTCGCCGTTGGCGGAAATCGTGCCGACCTGTGCGATCTCGGCATTGGCCTTGATCGGCTTGGCGTTTTTCTTCAGTTCTTCAACAACAGCGGCTACGGCCTTGTCGATACCGCGTTTAACGTCCATCGGGTTTGCACCGGCCGAAATAACCTTGTGGCCCTGGTTGACGATGGCTTGCGCCAGAACGGTTGCCGTCGTCGTACCGTCGCCGGAGTGGTCGTTCTGCTTGGAGGCCACTTCGCGGATCAGCTGTGCGCCGAGGTTGCGTTGCGCGTCTTTCAGTTCGATTTCCTTGGCAACGGAAACGCCGTCTTTCGTGGAGCGCGGGGCGCCAAAGGATTTCTGGATAAGAACGTTACGGCCTTTCGGTCCGAGCGTTACTTTTACCGCGTCGGCAATGATGTTTACGCCTTCGAGGACTTTTTCGCGGGCTTCGCGTTGAAATGCTACGTTTTTAGCAGCCATGTTTTTTCTCCTGATTAGAAATTAAAATTAAGCGGCTTTTTTCGAGGCAGCTGCGCCGTCGATAATGCCCATGATGTCGGATTCTTTAACGACCAGAAGTTCCTGGCCATCAACCGTGATTTCCGTACCTGCCCATTTGGAGATCAGAACGCGGTTGCCTTCCTGGACATCAAGCGCGACGCGTGCACCGGCTTCGTTGAACGCGCCGGGACCGACAGCAATCACTTCGGCTTCCATCGGCTTTTCCTTGGCCGTATCCGGGATGATGATCCCGCCGGCTGTTTTGGCTTCCTGCTCTACGCGGCGAAGAAGCACGCGGTCATGCAAAGGACGAAATTTCATAGGGTAAATCTCCTAAAGATTTATGTTTTTCAACAACTTGCCAACACCCCACCATGGGCTTGTTGGCACTCCCCACAGAGGAGTGCCAAACATATAGGATAGCTGGCTGAAAAAGACAAATAAAAAACCGCCCGCAGAAGGCTGCAGGCGGTTTTGGCAGTAGAGGAAACTGAAACTCTAGCCGGCTTTTCTTTGTTCTTCGGATCCCAGCCAGACGTTGCGGCGGCCTTGCATATCGTCATAGCGTGTGCCTTCGCGCAGACCATAGCCACGCACAGGCAGCGTCCATGGAACAGCATGCATAGTGTATTTGTCGGGGGCGAAGCGGTTGCGCTCGACATCGAATACGTAATAGTTCACCAAACGGTTATCGGCTGTGCGCAACGTGATAATATCGCCGTCATTGATTTCGATGCTGCGCTGGACATTGAAATAGGCGACCTTGCCGCCCGTAGAGAGAACACCGCGCATGTTAAGCATGGAATCCCGCGGCTTGCTGACACGAAGATCGTGCACGTAGTAGCTGGTTTCCGTACGTTCGCGTAAGGACATCAACGCCTGTTTCAAAACATCCATGTTAAAGCCCATATCATCGCGAAGTATCATGTCGTGGTCCCTTGTTATGATCTTATAATTCCAGTATGACGCATTCTTGTTATATTATGCAAATTCGATATATTAATCTTTCATTAATCAACCCCCGATACGCTTGAGATAAGGGCCATAGAATCAGAGCCCGCTGAGAACAGGATATCGATGGCGAATTTTGAACTTCAATTCAGCGATCATTACCGCCTGACAACGGCGCAGATCTTCTATCACCTTCCCGACCATCCGAAGTTTTTGCAGGAATTCATCTGGCAGGATTACGACCTCCCGCCGAAGTTTCCGACCCTTAAGGGGTTTCTGGGATTTTGGGTGCGCGAAATTGAAGGAAAGCTTCACTCTGTCTACGTTGCGCAGCAAAGAATTATCACCCCTTCAGACGCACAATTCCTCGACTTCGAAGTCACCGTGCAATAACCGCCTCTTTTTGCTAAGCTGCCGCGCATGATCCTGCACCGGAAAATTTTCTACATCATGCGCCATGGCCAGACGACCGACAACGAGGCGGGCATGATTTCAGGCGGCGGACGCGATGTGTCTTTGACAAATCTCGGTCGCGAACAAGCGGTCCTGGCAGCCCAGGCTTTTTTAAACCTGTCGCCGAAACCGGAGAGAATTGTCGTAAGCGCCTTGATCCGCACACATGAAACAGCCCGGATCGTGTGCGGTCATGACAATCACGTAATCGATCGCAGGATGAACGAACGATATCTGGGCGAACTGGACGGCACCATCACCGAGGAAGAACAAAAGCTTCGTATCAATTTGCCGGGAGAAGAAAGCGTTGTCGATCAGGCCGAGCGCGTCTTGGAAGCCCTGAACGAACATCTGTCAGGTCCCGAGACCGTTCTTTTCGTATGCCATGGCGGGACGGTGCGAAGGGTTTTAGAAGCCACCGGGCTTAAAGGCAAAGCCGAAGCGCACAATGGCATCATTCTGGCGCTCAGCCCTGAAAACGAAGGGTGGACCGTTCGCGCCATCTCATAACTGCCCTTTGAAATTGTCATGACTTTTCAGACGGACAAACTATATAATAGCCTCATGGAAAAGACCTCATCCCTCACCCGCGATCTCATGCTTGGCCTTGCCTGTAAATGCCCCAAATGCGGGGAAGGCAAACTCTTTGGCAAATGGCTGAAGGTTGTCGATCAGTGCGAGGTGTGCGGGGAAGAATTCCATCATCACCGCGCGGACGATTTTCCGGCCTATGTCGTAATTTTTATTCTCGGCCACGTGATGGTGACCTGGGCTCTGTGGTTGGAAGAAGCGTTCTCTCCTCCATTCTGGGTGCACATTGCCACAACCGCGCCGCTTACCGTGGTTCTCGCGCTTGCCATGTTACAGCCAGTAAAGGGTTTGATCGTCGCATTGCAATGGCATATCGGCATGCATGGATTCAAAGTCGCCAAAGAAAAGCGGCAATAGAAAAGTTCCGCCCATACGAAAAAATTTCGTTCCTTTACAGCAGTCTCTCCTGACTTAGATGGTTTGATACCTTCAATCCAAACCAAGGAGACGACTATGAAAAAAGTACTTTTGATGAGCTTCCTCGCGTGTCTGGTTGCGGCACCTGCAATGGCAAACGACCCAGCCAAGCTGGATGAAAAATTCACCAAGATGGATAAAAATGCCGATGGCGTGATCACACAGGATGAGCATGCAACGGCCAAGGATCATAAATTCGAAGAGACAGACACTGACGGTGATGGTCAGATCACCAAGGAAGAACTCAAGACAAGCTGGGAAAAGAAAAAGTCAGACCATAAATCGTAAGATTGCATGTGATAAAAAACCGCCTGTCAGGGCGGTTTTTTTACAATTCGCTGCCGGGTGCCAGCGTGAGTTTAAGCCCGTCAAGGTCTTCGCTCATCAGTATCTGACACGACAGGCGTGACTGGTCGGTCACATCGGGTGCCGTATCAAGAAGATCTTGTTCATCATCGCGCATGGGATAAAGCTTTGGAATCCATTCCTCGTCAACATAGACATGACATGTAGCGCAGGAGCAGCAACCGCCGCATTCCGCCTTGATAGGAAGCCCGTGATCGCGGATGATTTCCATGACGCGCCATCCCTCGATACCTTCGAGTTCATGGGTTTTTCCATCCATGTCGGTGACAAAAATCTTCATATGCGGCGATCAATCCTGCCCTTGGCGGCAAAGATTTCCTGAAGGCCAAACGTTATACCGGCAGTTGTAACAATGCTTTTTACCGTATCAAGGATGATGGACAATACGGTAACGCCGAATACGCCAATCTGGCCCGGGAACGCCGCAAAAACGGGGGCGACAAATTTCAGGACAATGATGAACGGCACAAAACACAAAAGCCACACGCCAATCATCTGCACCGAGCTGCCAGCGCCTTTCAATGCGGAAAGATAGGTCTTCGGCTCCATATTGAGCGCAAACGGGATGTGCAACCAGAGAAGGCGGAAACCCCAGAACATAAAGACAAGCAACACGATCGAAAAAAGCGGAATTATGGTCGGAATGTTCTCGGGCGTGGCGCCGTCAATCGGCATGTAAGGTCCCATGACGCGCGTAACAGTGTCGTTTAAAAAACCGATCGCCATATTGATCAGAACAAAAACGATCATTCCCGCAAGCACGCCACGCGCGCGATTTAAAAGCATGGCGCGGTCCGCTTCCACATCGCCGGCCGGGCGGAACGGCCATGTTTGGCCAAGAACGAGAAACCGCACATAATGCGCAAGCATCCATCCTTCGGCGATCAAAGCCGGCACAAGGATGAGCATGAAGAGCATGTAATTGCCGTCTTTGGTTTCGGAACCACCGGCATAGGCACTGGCAAGCGT
>JAPJRC010000019.1 GCA_030824805.1 Micavibrio sp. | reverse complement strand
GTTCGAACGTGCCGCCCTGGGACAAACGTTCTTCCATCTCTGGATGTCGAATCAGATAATCCGCCAGCTTTTCAGGAATGATCTCATCCTGCGATATCAACGTCGCTTTGCCATGCATCAAATGGCGCACGCTGTTTTTTACCGCAATATAATGTGTACAGCCCAGAATTACGCTTTGCACATCATCATTGCGCATTGGTTCAAGATAATCGTTGAGCACAGTCTCCAGATATTTTTCACCGCCATCCTCGATCAGGGGCACCAGCAAAGGCGCGGCAACGCCGACCAGTTGCACCTTGGGATTGATCTTTTTCAATTCCTGCTCGTACACACCGGATTGCACCGTGCGTTGCGTGGCCAGAAGCCCTATGCGCTCCGCCCCTTGTTCGATGGCAGTCTCCAACGTGGGAACCACAACGCCGAGAATTCTTTTGTCGGGAAATTCTTTTGCCAGAAATCCCTGCTGCAATTTGCGAAGAGCGGCGGCGCTCGCCGTGTTGCATGCCATGATGATCAGATCGCAGCCTTGCGAAAATAAATACCGCATGGCTTTTTCGGAAAGATCGTAAATAGCGGAATCGGAACGGCGTCCATAAGGCAAATGTAATGTATCGCCCAGATACAGATAATCATAAGCGGGCAGCCGCTTGCGTATGGAATTTGCGATGAAAAGACCGCCAAGTCCGGAATCAAAAACGCCTATTTTTTTGTTTCTTTCCATGATTCTTGGTGGCCGTCCTTTTTTTATTAACCAAAAAGCACTATACTTATTCTTAAGCAAGAAAACAGCCGTTTTGCAGCCTCTTTTGGGGCAAAGCCGCCGTTTTTAGCGAGCCTAGACTGAATTAATGAAAAGGTGACCATATGCAATTAACCGTACAAGGCAAACAAATGGATCTTGGGGACGCGCTGAGAACGCATGTCTCGGAAAAACTGGAAGATCTGAACACCAAATATTTCAACCGCGCCATAGACGCGACCGTCACTTTCTCCCCCGAAGGCGCAGCCTTCACCAAAACCCACATCACAATTCGCGTCGGCAAAGACATCATGGTTATATCCGATGCCACCGAAAACGATCCGTACATAGCTTTCGATCAAGCCGCCGATAAAGTGGCGAAACAGCTTCGCCGTTACAAGCGCAAGCTGCGCGACCACCATCAGCGTTTGGAAGACGCGCCGGAAGACCATTTCACATCGGCGCTGGATTATACGCTGTCCCCGGACCAGAACAACGAAGAGGTGCATGAGCATCTGGTGATTGCGGAAATTGCGACAAACATCCAAACCATGTCGCCCAGCGACGCCGCTATGCGTCTCGAGCTTTCGGGCCTTCCGGCCTTGATGTTCCGCAACGCCAACCATAAAGGCCTGAATATGGTTTACCGCCGAACGGACGGAAACATCGGCTGGGTGGATCCGGACGGCAAGACAACGGAATTTAAGAAGAAATAACCGTATCTTTACGGATAGAATGTCTTTGAATAAGGTATCTCCATGACGAGATACCTTATTCTTTTTTGTGCTTCCCTTTTGCTTTCCTCGACCGCGCATGCGGCAGGCACGGCAAAAAAGCCCGACCGCAAAAACCTGACCGTTGCAGCGGTGTCGGCGCTAACCGATAACTGTCTTCCCGCACTGGAACAGCGTAAAGACCCTGCCAGCTACGTGCTTGCAAAAGGCTTTGCCGAATTGCCGGAAGAACAGGCGCGCAAATTCTCTCCTGAAGGCGGGCGTGTTTTTGAGATCCCGAATGCCGGTGGCAATGCCGTTTTGATGACCAACCGGAAATTTGGCGATATGTGTGCCGTCGCTGTTCACCAGATGACCCCGAAACTGTTTTGGGAAACGCTCGATTCCAAGCTTAAGGATTTTTCCCTGATGCGCGAGAAAAGGGTAGAAGAAGACAAGATCACCAAAAAAGAATATGAACGGGATACTATCGCCGGCACATTGACCGTTCTCGTCACAGGCTCTGACAAGCCGCGCCCGAACGGTATGCAGGCTCTTATGACGTTGGCCAGGGTAAAAAAATAATTTTGCCCCCTAGGAACGGATTTCCTCTCCTCTCGTTATTACCCCGCCTGATCGCTTAACCAAAAATTAAGTCCTTTTTTGATAAAAAAACAGCTTCCAAAAAAGATTATTTTTGGCGCGTTGCCGCAACGAAATCCGTTTGCGGACAGGGCGAATAAGAGTATGTAGTAAGCCGTAACTTCGGGGACCTTAATGACCGTGCACAACACTTCCGTAGATTCTTCCGCCCCTCATTTCGATATCGTCATCCCTTCTATGATTGCTGCCAACCAAAAGCAGTTGATCCGCATGATGGCGCACGAAGTCGCGAAGGTGATCGGTATCGGCGAACGTATTCTCGCAGACCGCATAACGGAAAAAGAAAAAGAATCTCCGGGTGCTATGGGTGAAGGCATCGCCATAACCCATCTTCATATTAGCGGTTTGAAAGAGCCGGTGAATGTTTTCATTCGCTTGAAAAACGCCGTCAATGTAGGTGCGGCCGACAAACAGGATGTCGACCTTGTTTGCCTTTTGCTTACACCCGAACGTGAAGGGGCCGCTTATTTGCGATCGATGGCAAGATTGTCCCGACTGTTGCGCAACGCACAAATCTGTGCCATGTTGAGAGCTGCACAGAACGAAAAAGCCATACGCAACGTGTTTGAGCAAACCGCGCATCACAAAATGGCTGCATAAAATTTTATCGTTCCGCACAGCGTTTTATTCGTTTCATCCGTACACTTCGCAAAATCAAAGAAGACGATCAAAGGGTCATTCGGCGAGGAACTACGAGGGATGTGGTTTCGTTAACATAGGAACCATAGGAGAAACGCGCCATGCTTTCCGGACATCCGCACATCAAAAGTATCAGAGTAAGTGAAACATTCCTGCATGACAAAACTCTGCGCAGACTGGTGGTAGACACCGATCTCGCTATGCCGGAATCGGGACTGCTCGAAGAAAACAAACACTTGCTGGAACTACACAATTATCTTGAACAGATTGCCATGCATGATTTCGCTGATTTTGACGAAGTCGAAATAAGAACGGCGCTTGCGGCGAATGATGATACTGTTGCCATGCACGCATAGAAAAGCCGGCTGATCGCCGGCTTTGTTTTATCGCGCTTTTGCAGATTAATGCAGCGTCACGGGAATGAGATCGTTGTGACGCAATGTCGCCATAGCCATGTCCATGGAATCTAACACGGACAATTGCGTGCCATCTGCGGCATAAACGGCAAAGGCTTGTTTTTCATCGCTATTGCCCCCGGTCACGGCAAAGGGGCGCACATATGCGATCTCGTTCATGCCAATGCGCAAAAAGTCATTGGTAGAAAGACCTTTCAAAAAGTCACGGACGTTGTTTTCTTGCGAATTATTCATATCAACCTTCCTTAAGAATATCAGAAAACAGTAAAAGAGGCTTAAAGCTTTTGCTTATTCTTCTGACTTCTTATCAATACCAATGGTTTTTGCCGCTTGGCCGTTCCCCGCAGAAGCGGCAATCGGTATCTTGCGGGCTTTGCTTTCGGGTTCGACGCGTTTCATGTCGATATTCAGCAAACCGTTGTCGAGATAGGCCCCCAGAATTTCAATTCCGTCCGCAAGGACGAAGCTACGCTGGAACTGGCGCGCCGCTATGCCGCGATGAAGGTACACCCGGCTGCTATCATCCGTTTGTTTGCCACGGATAACCAGTTGGTTCTTTTCGGTTTCTATATCGAGATCTTCCATCGTAAATCCGGCAACAGCCAGCGTGATGCGAAGACCATCTTCACCAATTTGTTCTATGTTGTAAGGGGGATAACCTTCGGATGCGGTTTTGCGCATACGGTCGACGGTTTTTTCGAATTGGTCGAAGCCCAGAAATAACGGGCTGTCGAATACAGACAGGCGTGTGTTCATAATGAACTCCTCAAAGAGCGAGTTGATGTTTAAAAGGCCCGCACCATGCAGCGCCCTTCATGAACAGGATATAGGGATTAAGACTGTTTTTTCAAGAACAGGCGGTCACAATATCCGCATTCCACGCGGTCGCGGCCGTCAAATGTGTACCAGACCATAGGGTGGCCGAGCGCACCGCCGCCGCCGTCACAGCGGACTTCATCCGCCGAGGCAGAAACTTCAATTACTTCAGGGGCTTGGGCCTTATCGGTCACTTGCATCTTGTTTTAACCGTTTGTTATCCAGTTTCGCCTAAATTGGCATGGGGGAAGCGCCAAGGCAATCCCCTTGTAATAAAACAGGAACTTGCGCTTATGTCTGTCACGGACCTGCATTTCATAGACCACAGCTCTATCAAAGGGCGCGAAGACCGTTACGTAATCTTACGCGTGGACACCGCCGCCATTCTGAAAAGCTGGCGCGGCTCGCTCTTTTCCTTCGAGTGGCTGACGCCTGAAGGCGGATTGCGTGCCATGGATGATCTTCCCCTCCATGAACGTGACAAACGCCTTAAAATCGAAAAACAGCTCGCTAAAGGCGATGCGCTGGAACGTCCCGTGATGGGAATTGGTATTCTCGACAATGTGGAAATCGGTGCCGGCCGGGATGTTTTTATGACTTTGGCCGCCCACGGCATCAAAACCGTGGAAATTCATGTGCCGGCTTCCGCCCAAAAGGATTTCAACAGCTTCCTGAGCCGCTGATTTTATTGTAAAATAAAGTCATGAAGCGCTCTTCGCACCGCAGCCAGTCCGGCTCTGCCTTTTTCTTGATATTGCTTGGCATATTCATGTTTGCGGCGCTGACCTACGCCGTCATGCAAAGCAGCCGGACTTCGACAAGTATGCTTTCCGGCGAACAAGCGCGTCTGGCGGCGCAAGAAATCATTTCTTACGGCGATGCCATCCAGAAAGCCGTGCAGACGTTGCGGCTGCGTGGATGCACAATGCAGGAAATCAGCTTTTACGATGCTAACCAAAATCAACGGCAGACAGGCGGTTCGCATCTGGACCATTACAACTCGTTATCGCCAGCTGACGGCTCTTGCAGTGTTTTTGACATGAATGGTGGTAAGGTCATCGCGAAAAGACTCGCATCAGGGTTTATAGACCCGTCTTTGGTTACTGATCCCACACATCTGCACCCCAGCAGTTTCCAGATCACCTGGATACGTGTGCAAGGAGCTGGCTCGGAAGTCTGGGATCCGTCGGGCACGGATGTGGTTTTATGGCTCGGACGGCTACAGCCCGAAGTTTGTATGGCTGTTAACAAGATCCTCGGGGTGGAGAACAGAAACGGTCTGCCGCCTGTAGATACGTATGATAGCGGCGTTAACACGTTTCAGGGCGTGCCTTACGGCAACGGGGGCAACCCTCTCGCCAACGAACCGGAAACTATCGGGAAAAGATCGTTTTGTGTGGGCGCAGACACCTCCGGCGAGACCTACACCTATTACACCTTGCTGATGATGCAGTAATTAACGCAACTTCCATTTTGGGCCTTGCGGCGTGTCTTCTACCGCAATCCCTTTGGCATCCAGTTCCTTTCGGATGGCATCGGCGCGTGCAAAGTCTTTGGCTTTTTTGGCTTCCTGACGCTCCGCCAAAAGCCTCTCAATCTCTTCTGCATCCACTCCGTCCCTGCTTTGACCATAGCCTAGCCATTGGGCAGGGTCTTGCTGGAGTATGCCGAAGACCTTACCGATAGCGAGCAGTTTGCCTTTGAGCGCAGCACGGTCTTTTTCCTCCTTTATGGCGGAATGTATGCGTGAGATCGCCAGCGGGGTGTTGAGATCGTCGTAAAGCGCTTCGAGGATTTCAGTCGGCACTTTTTGTTCGGATGCTTGTATATCTGCCAATGCGTAAAGCTGGCCGTAGAATGTGTCGAGCTGCTTTTGTGCCTGATTAACCGCCTGATCCGACCAATCCAATGGCTGGCGATAATGGGCGCCCAAAAGCGTCAGGCGAAGCGTTTCACCGGGATGCTTTTCAATGAGATCGTACGCCAGCAGGAAATTGCCGAGGCTTTTCGACATTTTTTCACCGTCCACGGTCAGGAATCCGTTGTGCACCCAGTATTTCGCAAAGGAATCAGGCTGCGTTTCCTTGCCGTGGGCGCAGCAGCTCTGCGCGATTTCGTTTTCGTGGTGGGGAAATTTCAAATCCGCGCCGCCGCCGTGGATGTCGAACGGCAGGCCCAGATGCTTTTCCGCCATGGCGGAGCATTCGATATGCCAGCCGGGGCGCCCGAAACCGAACGGGGATTCCCATCCGGGCTGATCGCCCGTGGAAGGTTTCCAGAGCACGAAGTCCGCCGCGTCTTTTTTGAATGGAGCGATGTCCACGCGCGCGCCGGCAATCTGTTCATCGCGGGAACGTCCCGAAAGGGCGCCGTATGATGGATCGGACGGCACATGGAACAGCACGTGCCCTTCGGCCTCATAGGCGTGGCCGCGTGCGATCAGATCCTGCATCAACGCGATCATTTCCTGTATGTGCTCTGTGGCTTTCGGCTGTATGTCAGGGCGTACCACACCAAGCGAAGCCATATCTTCGTTATAGATACGGGTGTACTTCTCGGTAATAGCACTTATAGCGTCCCCAGTTTGACGGGCCGCATCCATAATCTTATCGTCAACATCAGTGATGTTCGACACGTATGTCACTTTTGGGAAGGCCGTACGGAGTATACGTACCCATAGATCGAACACCACGGCCATACGGGCGTTGCCGATATGCGCATAATTATAAACCGTCGGGCCGCACGCATAGACGCGGACATGTTGGGGATCTATCGGGGTGAAAACCTGTTTTTCACGGGCGAGGGAATTATATAACCTGATCATGGCCGCTAGCATTACACAGGCGGGCCCCGTGTTTCAATCGAAAGGGAATACCTTGGACATCGACGAGTCTTACTTGCGTTACTACACGGGTCCGCGCAGTGATCATTTTAACGGCGAAACATTTTTTAATGCATGGAATCCCCTTCCCAAAAAAGGGCTATGGGACGTTCTCAAATGGCGCATGCAGGGCGGCCGCGCCGAATGGCCTGAAAAGGTAGAGATGCCTGAAAGGCCGGCTTTAACAGATACCCATACAGAAGGTTTTAAGGTTACCTATATCGGGCACGCCACTATTCTCGTCCAATCCTACGGCATCAACCTTCTTATCGACCCCGTCTTTTCCGAACGATGCAGCCCCTTTAGTGCGATTGGGCCAAAACGTGTGAGTCCGCCTTTTGTTTCGCTAGTAAAGTTGCCAAAAATTGACTTTGTCTTTGTAAGCCACAATCATTACGACCATCTGGATCAGTCCAGCCTTTCTTGGTTGGCGCGGAACCGGAAACCGCTTTTTATCACGCCACTCGGCAATACGCGTCTTATTGCACCGTGTGGCGATGGTTGCCGGATAGCGGCGCTCGACTGGCATCAGTCCATCTCGCTAGGGGACAAACTGTCCCTGCATTTAACACCTGCACAGCACTGGTCTAGACGCGGTTTTAACGATATCAACCGTGATTTGTGGGGCGGATGCTTCATAAAATCTGACGTAGGGAAAAGCGTGTTCTATTCTAGCGATAGCGGCTATGACAAAACGTTGTTTGCCACTATCCGCCAGAAATACGGCGCGCCGGATATCGCGCTGCTGCCTCTGGGAGCTTATGAACCACGTTGGTTTATGAAATACAGCCACATGAATCCGGCGGAATCCGTTCGCCTTCACCAGATTATCGGCGCGAAGAAAAGCATGGGCTTTCATTTTGAAACCTTCCAGCTCACCGACGAAGCATTTGATGCGCCCCGCAAAGCGCTGGCCGCCGCACTAGCTTCTGCCAAAATAAAAAGCGAGGATTTCCTAGCCCCTTACCCGGGTGATTTCCTGACCGCTTAACGTCCCGTCTGTAAGGGCAGAATGCCCCGCGAATCACGGATAAAAGGTGAAAGACGCAGTGTGTTCAGCACACGCTCGCGCGAGAAGGGTTTTTTCAAGTAGCTGACCGCGCCCTTTTCGCTCGCGCTCATGATGCTCGATTTCGCCGTATCGACGCTGAGCATCACCACAAAGGCCTCGGGATCGGCACATTTTATCGCATCCAGCGTCTCATGCCCGTTAAGACCCGGCAGATGTATGTCGAGGAAAACGGCGTCAGGCGCGTATTCTATATATTTCTGAATGGCCTCTTCGCCGTTGCGCGCTACGACCAGATCGAATTCTTTCAAAAATCCGGAAATGTAAGACGCCGTAAAGCGGTCGTCTTCGACCACCAGAATAATTGGCTCTTCGCGTTTTTTACGGCGCAGGGCAAGGCTTTCAACGACGCTTTCGTCGGATAGCGCTTCATACGCTTTCATTTTTTTCTGTGTGAGGAATTTATGCTCCGCGATTTTCTGAAAGGCATAGATTTCTTTCGTCAGGAAACCGTAATCACAAAATCCTTTCGGGTATTTGGACACCTCGGATTCGAGCGCATCGCGCACTGTTTTCTGCTGCGTTTCATCGGCCGGGCAGCACAGGAAGATAATATCGTTGTCCGAAAACACGAACAGCTGCCCCCCGGGTAATTGGCCGCAATTTTCGCGCAATGTTTGCGCCGCCGCCATAGCCTGGGCGCGAAGCAACGTTAGATCGCTTTTTATGAACGCGCGGCGAGATACCAGCGTTTCGTGATTGAGATGCCTGGAAAATGGAAACGTGCAGGCGATCCACCCGCTTGGATTCACTTTCAGCTTTTCCATGAATGTCAGAAACTGGTGCTCCGCACCGTCGGAAATAATTCGCATAGCCCCTCTTAATCCCCATTAACAAGGTCGTATTGTTTTTAGATAATACGGTCTTAACCCTTAATTTCACGTGTAGAATGCCTTGAATTTTAAGGATTTTGCGTGGATAGTCGGGCCATGCGCATCGAACTTCCCAAATGGTATGATCTTCACGTACATGTCCGCCAAGGACCGGCAATGAAAGCCTATATTCAAGCACATCTCGATATGGGATGTGCGGGTATTCTGGCGATGCCAAACACGAAGCCGCCTGTCGGGAAGATAACGGCACAGGACGATCTGCCCTACTGGAGCATAGAAGAGTACCGCCAGATGATCATGGACGCCGGCGGATCGGCGTTCGACCATGTCATAACACCACTCTACCTGACCAAAGACACTACGCCGGAAATGATCGAACAAGGCGCGAAATCCGGTCTTTTAAAAGCCGCGAAATATTATCCGCCGCACGGCACGACAAACGCCGACCATGGCCGCCCGCTGCTGTCTTTTATCGAGAACGGCGTTTTCAAAGCGATGGAGGATAACGGTATAATTCTTTGCCTTCATGGCGAGGAGCACGCTTTGTCAGGCGAGCAATTTTTTGGCAAAAATTCCAATGCCGAGGATTTCTTTTACCGCGAGCGCATGCCGGTTCTGCGTGAAAAATTCCCGAATCTGAAGCTGGTGTGCGAGCATATTACTACCAAAACAGCCGCTGATTTTGTAAAGAAATCAGGCGATAAAACCGGGGCCACGATAACACCGCAACATCTTTTGTATACGGTTGGCCATCTGGTGCAGGGTTTGAAATACCATCTGTACTGCCTGCCGCTCGTAAAATTTGAAGAAGACCGTCAGGCTCTTCTGGATGCGATCCAGACCCCAAACAATACACAGTTCTTCGCTGGAACGGATTCTGCGCCTCACACCACCAAAGCCACCGAATGCGGATGTGCCGCCGGATGCTTTACCGGTGGCATCGCGCCACAACTCTACTCTGAAAGCTTCGATCTTGATAAGGGACATGATGCATTCAAAGCATTCTTGTGTCTGAACGGGGCAGCTTTCTATGGCCTGCCAGTGCCTTCCGAGACTTTTATACTCACAGATGACTCACAGGAAGTACACGAACTACCCACACAAGACGGCCCTGTGGTTCCGCTTCCACTTGGTCTGGGACAAAAATCCCTGAAATGGAGGCTTAGCCTGTGAGCATTCTGGACGAAACAACCAAGCTGTCCCCCAATTTTTCGAGCGATGGGCTTATTGCAGCCGTAGCACAGGATGTGACAACCAAAGAAATCCTGATGCTTGCCTGGATGAACAAGGAAGCTTTCGAAAAAACAATGGAAACCGGTGAAGGCTGGTACTGGTCGCGTTCACGAAACGCGCTTTGGCACAAAGGCGCCACAAGCGGGGCGATACAGACTGTTCATGAAATACGTATCGATTGCGATCAGGACGCCGTCATAATGATGGTTACGCAAAACGGGGGAGGCGCATGCCACACCGGCCGCAGAAGCTGCTTTTACCGGCGTATTGAAAACGATAACGGCGTTAAAACCCTCACCTTTATTGAACACGTGTAAGGTATTTTGATAAAATTTGATTTAATTTTTTTAAAAATTTTTGACAGTCTGAAAAACCCCTTTTCTCCAATTGGTTAAAGCATTAGACTTTTCTTATTCGCAAGGCGTTTCAAGCCATTCCAGTAATATCTTCTTAAGTATCCTGCTCTAGACTGAAATTGGGACGCTCGGACCCGAACAGGGATTCAAATACTTGGATTTAAAAAATATTTCCAAGTGCATAATGGGGAGAAAGTAAGGTTTTTGGGATGATTGGTTCCTACGCCAAAGGCTTTTCTGATTGGTCTGATACCGTGATACAACGCAAACGCAACAAATCGGTGCCGCTCACCAGCATCAACGCCACACCTACAAGAATCTGGCGTTCGCGCATCAGTTGGCGCATCGCTATGAGCGTGTTCTTGACCATCCTCGTTGTGCAGGGCGGCATTATTTTCTTCACGTTCAAACAGCAGGAAATGATTTTGCTGGACGAACTGCGCGAGCTAGGCCGTTCCGTTATCGCACCAAGTATTGGCACACAGGCAGATTTTTTATCCTCACCCATTACAGAAGAGCAGGCAGACCGTATCAACGCCGCAACCGCTGTTGACGGTTTTGCCATCTACTCGCTCGATCTTCGTTTGCTCGGCTCTTACGGCGAACCTGTATCGATGGTGATGCTGGACAACGAAAGCACGTTGAAAACATATCGTTCTCTAGATGGCGGCAGTTACGAAGTTGTTTATCGTTCGGGTGATCTGCGCAAGCCATATATTGTTGTCGCGCGTCTGGATTCGCGCTCCATCGGCCCGGCGCTGCTCGACTATATCAGCCAGACTCTCGCAATCATGCTGTTGATGTCTGCGTTTGTGACGGTGGTTCTTATGATCTCGCTGTCCAAGTGGCTGCTGGAACCGATGCTGTTCATGCGTGACAATCTGGTGGCCGCATCGGAAAATCCGGAAAGCCCGAGTATAAAAGAATCACCGTTCGATCCGCAGGATGAAATCGGCGGCACCATTACGCTCGCACAGACGCTGATCAAACAGAACGCGGACAACATCAGCCGCATCAAGAACGCCGCCGAAGACAAGATCTACAAGGCCGCTTTCTTCGACCAGCTCACGGGCCTCCCGAACAGAAACCACTTCATCAAGATTCTGACGGAACAGGCGCGCACGGCGAATGACGACGATGAAAGCCGTTCCAAACGTTTTGCGGTTATCGCGCTCGACCTCGACCATTTCAAGGACATCAACGATTCCATGGGCCACAATGTGGGCGATGCGATCCTCCGCGGCATAGGCAAACGCCTGCGCGCAGCCTTGCCCGAAAGCGCTGTCGTCGCACGGTCGGGAGAGGACGAGTTCGCAATTACGATGCCGCTGTCCACCGACATAAACAATGCGCGCGATGTCGCCGAAAAAATCATCCGCGTTATCCGTTCGGAACCGTTCAAGGTTTTCAACGAAAGCTTCCAGGTGCGCGCATCCATAGGCGTATCCACCTTCCCGGACGACGGTATCGACCCGGATCAGGTGTTGAAGAACGCCGACATCGCGCTCAATCGCGCGAAAGAAGAAGGCCGTGACACGATCAAGGAATACTCCGAAGATTTCGACCGTGCCGTACAGGCCCGTTTCCAGATGCTGCGCGATCTGCGCGATGCAATGGAAGCGAAAGAACTCACGCTTTACTTCCAACCGCAGTTCGAGCTTTCGACCGGAAAAATTATCGGTGCCGAAGCCTTGCTGCGCTGGTTTAAAAAAGACAATTCGAAAACGGGCGGCCAGTTTATCTCGCCTGCGGAATTCGTGCCTGTTGCGGAGCAATCCGGCCTTATCGTGCCGATCGGCGAATGGGTTTTACGTTATTCGTGCGAAATCGCCGCGATGTGGCAAAAGCTCGGCCGCGACCTCCGCATAGCCGTCAACGTTTCGGGCGCACAGTTCTATCAATCTGACCTTGTGAATTACGTTTCCAAGGTTTTGAAAGAGACCGGCCTCAATCCGCGCAACCTCGAACTGGAAGTGACGGAATCGGTCTTTATGGACGACATCCAGCACACGATCGAAACATTGCAGCAGCTTCACCAGCTTGGTGTTGAACTGGCGATTGACGACTTCGGTACGGGTTATTCGTCGCTGTCCTATCTGCGCCAGTTCCCTATTGACCGCCTGAAGATCGACCAGTCCTTCATCCGCAACGCTTTGAACAATTCCGACGATGCTGCCATCGCCCGCACCATTGTTCGCCTCGGCCACTCGCTGAACCTCAAGGTTATCGCTGAAGGCGTGGAAACCAAGGAGCACGAAGCCTTCCTGATGGAAGAAAATTGCGACGAGGTTCAGGGTTTCCGTTATTCCCGCCCGATTCCGGTCGCAGACTTCAACAAGTTCGTCGAAACCTACAAAGGCGACCTGTCCATTTTCGACAAATAAGGGCCAATCTTGCCTTTTAGGCCCCGGGCCGCTAGAAAAGGCGCATGACACATGCAGCCACCCCTACACCTTTCAAATCCAGCAAATCCGGCCCCTTGAAGGGCACGGCATCCATTCCGGGCGATAAATCCATTTCGCACCGCTCGCTGATGTTCGGCGGGCTGGCCGAAGGGAAAACCACCGTACACGGTCTTTTGGAAGGCGAGGACGTTCTAAACACCGCCGCCGCCATGCGTGCCATGGGCGCGACGATCACAAAAAACACGGACGGCACCTGGACAACCGAAGGCGTCGGCATCGGGAATTTGAAATCGCCGGGAGAATCGATGGAGATGGGCAACAGCGGTACATCGACCCGCCTTCTGGCGGGCCTTGTCGCAGGCCATCCGCTTACCGCCTCTTTCAAGGGCGACGCCTCTCTTACCAAACGCCCGATGGGCCGCGTGGTGACACCTTTGACGGAGATGGGTGCGATCTTCGAAACCAGCGAAGGCGGCCGCCTTCCCATGACCGTTACAGGCGCGGCAAATCCCAAAGCCATTTCGTATAAGCTGCCGGTGGCTTCCGCGCAGGTTAAATCCGCCGTTATGCTGGCAGGCCTCCGCGCCGATGGCACCACCACGGTGATAGAAACCAAACCGACACGCGACCACACGGAAAATATGCTGCGCCATTTTGGCGTGCGCGTGGATATCGAAGATCTGGCGGATGGAGCGCAAGCTGTGCATCTCCAAGGTGGTCAGAAGATGATCGCCGACAAGGATATTTTTGTGCCCTCCGATCCCTCCTCTGCCGCTTTCCCGGCCGTGGCCGCCGCGATTTGCGAAGGCTCGGACGTGCTTCTGCCCCGCATTGGTATGAACCCCCGCCGCAACGGCATTTTTCTGTGCCTGAAAGACATGGGGGCGGATATCGCTTTTGAAAACGAACGCATCGAAGCAGGCGAGCCCGTCGCCGATATCCGCATCCGCGGTACGAAAATTTTGCAGGGGATTACAGTGCCGGAAGACCGTGTGCCTTCGATGATCGACGAATTTCCGATCCTGTTTGTTGCAGCCTCTTTTGCGAACGGTGTAACAAAAGCCACGGGCCTTGAAGAGCTGCGCGTCAAGGAATCCGATCGTCTCGCCATGATGGCAAAGGGTCTTGAAGCCTGCGGTGTTAAGCTGGAAATGGGCGAAGACAGCCTGACCATTTACGGCAACGGAGCGGCGCCGAAAGGCGGCGCAGTCATTGAAACAGCGCTGGATCACCGTATCGCCATGAGCTTCCTCGTCATGGGCATGGCCGCACAAACGGCGATCACCATTGACGATATCGCGCCCGTGGCCACAAGCTTTCCGAACTTCGTCACTTTGATGAACACATTGGCGGACAGCGGCGGTACACTTAAAGAAGCGGCATGAAAAAAACGTTCGTAGCCGCTGCTGGATTCATAATGGCCACAAACGCCATGGCGCTGGACGTGTTCGATCCCAACGACTATCGCAAGGATGTAATCGCACAAATCGACAGCCTCACGATCCTGCAGTTCAACGATCCCTCTCTTCCTGCATCGGATTCTGTCAACCATGTCCGTATTTACTGCCCGCATCATGACACCGCAAAAGCGCTGTCTGACAAAGGCGGCGTTGCGGTAGAGGCCTTCGGCACGCTCGAAGATCTGAAATTCTCGCTCGAGGATATCGTGCTGAAAAACGAGGCGCTCGGCATAGAAGACAGCAGCGAGGCGGGATATGTCATGGCCTTCATCGATACAGCCGGAAAATTGCATCCGGCCTATTCGTTGAAACAGGCCCTGCAGCAAGCGAACAATTTTCAGGATGAAACCGCCCTGCGCGGTGTTTCCGGCAAGAGTCCGGACCTTATCCAGCGCATCAATCGGCTCTACACAGGTTATTGCTTCGGCAACAGTTAGCCGTTCGGCCAAGCAAGGCTTACTGCGTTGCGCCTGGCGGTTTCCATCCCGCCAGCCATTCGCTTCTGGGCAGGATATAAGGCTCTTCCCCGTTCGCGCGATAGAATGAATCCACCACCCAAAGCGTGCCATCTGTTTTCTCCCGCACTACCGCCGTATTGTGCGGCCAGCGCCCGTCTATAAAATACCCGCGATGGGTGGGATCGGCGATTTCGTGATAGCGGATTAGCCCGGCCTGCTGCAGCATTTGAATGTAATGGGTGGTGTTAACCGTCTCGTCGATACAATCGAGCTGGTAGATATTCTCTTTAAATCCCACCGCCATCGGCAGATCCTGCGCCGTTTGGGTTTTGGAACCGCTATAGGATTCCATTTTTGCTATGGCTCTGCCTATTTTGCTGCGTTCTGCTTTTGCGTATCTGGCAGGCTTGGTTTTGAAAATTGCTGCAATGGATTTCCATTCTTTGGGCGTAAATCCTGCCGCGCTCTTATGGGTACAGCTATAGCCGTGACACAGGGAAAAGCTTTCGGGAGATACCGGATCGCTGTTGTATTTTTGCGGGCTGATCCCTGTCGCACAGGATGATAACGCAAGCAGAGCACTCAAAAGCAATATCGGTTTCATGCGCACCATGCTGCCATGTCCTCATTTTTTTACAAGACGCGCCGGAAACTTATGGGTATGCTCCGCACCATGAAACACCTTGTTATCGCGATTGACGGTCCTGCAGCATCCGGCAAAGGCACACTGGCCCGAAAACTGGCAGCCCATCTCGGTTTTGCCTATCTCGACACTGGCGCGCTCTATCGCGCCGTCGGATATACTGTTCTGCAAGCCGGCGGAAATCCGGACAACGAGACAGACGCTGCCAATGCTGCGGCGTCACTTTCGAACAATCTTAAGCCTTCCGATCTTCAAAATCCCGACCTCCGCACCGACACGATCGGCACTGCCGCTTCCAAAGTTGCAAAATATCCCTCTGTCCGGCAGGCACTGCTGGAATTCCAGAAAGATTTTGCTGCAAAACCGGTCGAAGGCATTGCTGGCGTTATTCTCGACGGGCGGGACATCGGCACCGTTATATGCCCTGATGCTCCAGTAAAACTGTTTGTCACCGCCAGCACCGAGGAGCGCAGCAAACGCCGTTTCAAGGAATTGGCCGGAAAAGGCATTGAGACGACTTATGAAGCTGTTCTGGCTGATATGATCGAGCGCGACAAGCGTGATTCCGAACGCGCCGAAGCACCGTTAAAACCTGCAGAAGACGCCCATATTCTGGACACCAGCGCCATGAATGAAGCGGAAGTTATGGAGCGAGCCCTTTCGGTTATCCGGCAGCACCGGCCGTAAGGGATACTTTCTCCCAAAGTGCCACAACAACCAGAATCCCTGTTGCCGCGGCCGCAAGGATCAAAGGTGTTACGAATGGCGCAGCAAAAATCAGTGCGCCCATGCCTGCAAACCCCGCAAAATGAGAATGCGGATAAACCCCCGATATCACCCGTTTGAATAGAATATTACCGAGCAGGAACAATGCCGGCCCTCCAATAATAACCGTGACGCCTATTGGATTTATATGTCCGGCCGGATGTGCCAGAACCATCTCATCGCCGACAGCCGACAGAATAATCCCCGCAACAATGATCACATGGATATAAGTGTAAGCCAGCCGAGCCATTTTCCCGGGATCTTCGGATGCCTTGATCTTTTCGGCGCCGCAGTCTGCGGCTGTATCGAAATATATCCACCATAAGGAAACGATACTCAGGAAAGCGCACAAAAATGCTGCGCATTCAAGCAGTGTCGCCTGCATGTTCGCAAAGGTCGCACCCGTAACAAGAATCGATTCCCCAAGCGCAATGATGATAAACAAAGCGCAGCGCTCGCTCATATGCGCGCCTTCAACATCCCAATCACCTGTGGCCGTACCGCCCAGTCGGGGAAGCCAGAACGCGCAAATAGGACCCATATATTCTATTAGCAACGCCACGCCCCAGACGGCCATGCGGTTGGCACCGTCCGCAAAAGCGCCACCGATCCAGAAAGCGCCGGACAAGGCCAGCCATGCCGTAATACGCATAAAATTGAGGTAATTGCTGCGGGTGTGTTTTTTGACCGCAAACAGCGTAAAAAGCGAACGCCCCACCTGCATGCCGACATAGGCGCTGGCAAACAGCAGCCCTTTATCCCCGAAAGCATCGGCGACAGATGTGGCAAGGATCAGTCCGGCCAGCATCAGACCGAATATCAAAAGCCTGACGGGCATCTTTTCCGGATCCAGCCAGTTGGTGACCCACGATGTAAAAACCCAGACCCACCAGACGGCCAACACCATCATTCCCGCCTGCAGACCGCCCATAAGGGTCAGATTTCCAAGGAAGAAATGTGAGATCTGGGTTACGCCGAAAACGAAAACCAGATCGAAAAACAATTCCAGATAAGTCACTTTCGCGTGCGCGTGCGGCAGGCGGGAACGAAGGAGATTTCGGGGGGAAGCGGATAATGTCATGAAAGCCAATGGTTATAGGGATAAAAGCACAGTTTAAAGCAGCCTAAAACAGTTGCAATCCCCGCCTCAAAAGGCTAAAACGCCCCCGTACCGGTAAATCCAAAGGCCCTAGCGCCTCTGCCGGATACGCTGAAGGCCGCTTCTGCCTACCCTGCGGGGAAGACTAGGTGCAAGGTCGGGCCTATCAAAAAATCTGAAAGGAACTACCAATATGGGTAAAGCATCTGCAAGAATCGCTGACAACAGCGATTCGAAAGAATTCGCCGCACTTCTGGGCGAATCCATGCAATCACAAGCTTTTGAAGGCAATGTCGTCAAAGGCAAAATTATCGAAGTACAAGAAGACGCCGTCATCATCGACGTGGGTCTGAAATCCGAAGGCCGCGTTAATTTACGCGAGTTCTCGACGCCGGGACAAGATCCCGAAATCCGCGTCGGCGACATCGTGGAAGTTTACGTTGACCGTATGGAAAACCGCGAAGGCGAGACGGTTCTCTCCCGCGAAAAAGCACGCCGCGAAGAAGTCTGGATCGATCTTGAAAAAGCATCGAACAAAGGCGAGCGCGTTACGGGCGTTATCTTTGGCCGCGTTAAAGGCGGCTTCACCGTTGATCTCGGCGGCGCAGTTGCGTTCTTGCCGGGTTCCCAGGTTGACATCCGCCCTGTGCGCGACGTCACGCCTTTGATGGGCACACCGCAACCGTTCCAGATCCTGAAAATGGACCGTCAACGCGGAAACATCGTTGTTTCCCGTAGAGCCGTTCTGGAAGAGTCCCGCGATGTTGCACGTTCCGACCTGCTCGAAACGATCAAGGAAGGCTCCGTTGTACAAGGTCTGGTCAAGAACATTACCGATTACGGTGCGTTTATCGACCTCGGCGGCGTTGACGGTCTTCTGCACGTTACGGACATCTCTTGGAAACGCGTTAACCACCCATCCGAAGTTCTGCAAGTTGGTCAGACCGTGGATGTACAGGTTATCCGTTACAACCCGGACAACGGCCGCATCAGCCTCGGTATGAAGCAGCTGGAATCCGATCCTTGGGAAGGCGTTGCCGGCCGTTACACGACCGGTTCCCGTCACAAGGGCCGCATCACGAACATCACGGACTACGGCGCATTCGTCGAACTGGAAAACGGTATCGAAGGTCTTGTGCACGTATCCGAAATGTCGTGGACCAAGAAAAACGTCCACCCGGGCAAGATCGTATCCACCAGCCAAGAGATCGAAGTACAGGTTCTCGAAGTGGATATGGACAAGCGCCGCATTTCCCTCGGCATCAAACAGTGCCAGGAAAATCCGTGGGCTGGCTTCGGCTCCAAGCACAAAGTCGGTGAAGAACTCGAAGGCGAAATCCGCAACATTACGGAATTCGGTCTCTTCGTTGGCATCGACGATGACATCGACGGCATGGTTCACCTGTCCGACATCTCGTGGGAAGACCAGAGCGAAGACGTTCTGAAATCCTTCAAGAAGGGCGACAAGGTTAAGGTGAAAATCCTCGACATCGATCCTGACAAAGAACGCGTTGCTCTCGGTATGAAGCAGCTGACGGCTGAGCCGGAAGGCGCAGCAAAAGGCGGCGTTCCGAAAGGCGCAGTTGTCACCGGAACAGTCACGGAAATCAAGGCCGACGGTATCGAAGTGTCCCTCGCGGACGGCGCTACCGGCACGATCAAGAAAGCCGATCTGTCCCGCGAACGCTCCGAACAGCGTCCTGACCGCTTCGCGGTTGGTGAGAAAGTGGATGCGAAAGTTCTGTCCTTCGACAAGAAGAAGAACAACGCTCTTCTCTCCATCAAGGCACGCGAACTGGATGAAGACAAGCAAGCTCTGGAGCAATTCGGTTCGACCGAATCCGGCGCATCGCTCGGCGACATCCTCGGCGCAGCTCTTGGCAAAGCAGAAGCAGCCCCGAAAGCGGCCGCGAAGAAGCCAGCCGCCAAGAAGGCCAAGAAGGACGACTCCGCCGAGTAAGGCATCGTTTCAAAAACACGAAAAGGCCGCTCGCAAGAGCGGCCTTTTTTTCATGACGAAATCTAACCGCCGAACGGCATATTATAGCGCAAGCCAAACACCGCGCCCGAACGGCCGTTTGTGAATTCCTGACCGACATAAGCGCCGATGCTTCCGCTCGTGCTGCGCTCCCGACCCAGATCGCGATATATGCCGGCATCGTAAGCCGCCGTTGTATTTCCACCGCTGTCGCCCTTGAACGCACCGTTCACAATACCGCGCAACCTGCCACCCTCACTCAGTCTGAAATCGACCGAAGCGCCGACACCTGCAGAGACCGCAGGCGCATTTTCCTGTGCCCGCAAGGTCAGACGTGCATCGCCCGAGATGGCCAGATCCGGATTAACCTCGTACGTGATTTTGCCATAGCCGTCGGCGCGCGCAAAAGCGCGGCCTTCCACGTTACCCGCCGACAGTGACATCGCCATATTCGCATGCCCATCCTCGAAATCGGCAACACGGCCGCGGGCCAACAACTCCGCACCATAATCGCCATTGAGCCCCGCCACTGCCTGCCCAGTAACATCGAATTTTGCACCACCGATATTCAGCGATTCCGCGCTGTCCGTGCGCAGCGCCAAGCCGTGCGGCATTTGAAAGCTGTTATCCAGATTGCTGCCGCCAAACCAGCTGCTTCCCGCGCCTGTAACGTCACCGAAACGCGTCGACAAAAAGCCCGCATCGAACTTTGTGCCCTGAATGTTGGTGGTCAGGTAGGCTTCCTTGTCGTAAAAATCGACAGCGGCGGCCACGCCCGTACCGCCCAGCGGCGCGGTTTGAAACCCGATGACTTCATTGTCAAGTCCGCGGCTTACACCATCCACGATCGCCCCGGCAGCAGGCACTTCGCTCTTAATGTAGTCGGTTAGGGGTTGCAATGCTTCGCTCGGTTTCACGGATGACGGCATAAAACTCTCTTTTGTTAATATTTTCATAACTATATTATTTTCGAGAAAGGTTTTGCAAAAAGCCAGTACTACGAACCATCGAAAGCCCATGCTTTCTCGAAATGCGTCTTTAATTACAGTGTCTTAAAATATTATTCATAATTGTTGAATTATGATGCTCGCAATAGTATAAGATGCGGGAAAAGAGGGTTCATAAACATGACAATCAAACATGTCGTCACAGACAATGATGGTGTGAACATAGACAGCGAAGATCTCGCTATGCGCATCATGGACGACGAAGGTCTCGCGCTTATCAAGCAATACAATTCCGATACGCTGGCCCATTTGCCGGCCGATCACATTTACACGGCGTTTCCGGGCACATCCACGGACAAAATCGTAAAAGCGCTGTTCGAAGGCGATCTTCGCCTTCCAACCGGCAAAAATCCGGACCTCGGACTGCCGCTGGCGCTGGTCGCGCAGGATTGCGGTATGGACGGTGCCTGCGTTGAGGATGTGGCGACCTATATTGCCGATAAAATTACCATCGCCACCATCAACCGTTTTTCGCAGGAATTGAAATCCATTCCCGGCACCACCGAAGCATGGACGCAACTGGCCAAGGATCTGGGCAAGGACAATATCGCGCTTGCCACGACAAGCCGCGGCGACCGCATGGACACGATCGACAATGCCATAGACCCTGAAACCGGCGCAAACGCGCAACTGGGCGAGATATTCCCCAAAGGCTCACGCAGGTTCAGCGGATACGGCACACCCAACAAATATGATGCGTTTTTTGCGCAAAGCGATTTTGACCCTGCCAAATGCGCAATCGTGGAAGACAGCCTTTCCGGTGTGCGTTACGCCAAAACAGGGCGTCCGGATACACAGGTTGTCGGTACGGTTGCTGCAAAATTCTACACCGATAAAACCAGCCATGCTGCGGCCCTTATTGAAAACGGCGCCGATATCGTGATCTCGACAATGCGCGACCTGCCAAAGGCGGTGCAGTGGCTGAATGATGATCTGGATCCTGCAAAGAAGCCGACTTTTCATAGCCGCGTTTTTCTGCCCCCCTCTGATGATAAGCCAACCTTGACAGTGGCTCTTCCTCAGCCTGCAATTTAAAGATTATCTCTTTAAAACCGGATTCCCAAAGGGTCCGGTTTTTTCGTGACAGAAAATATAGCTTATGCAAAACAGCCTTATGGGGATAATCGTTCAAAGGCCTTTACGTCTTGCCGCCACCACTATTGCCGCGACTTTCGCGGCCGTGTCTTTGGGCAGTTTTTCGCCGGAAGATCCGTCCTTGCGGGCAGCCCCACTATACCAGCCGGATTTGTGGAACGATGTCAGCAATGAAAATCTTACGATGCTCTACAAAGAATTCGGCCCGGCCATCGAACGTATGCTTGCTGTGGAATATGACGGGAAGAGCCCCGAGCGCACGGCTTCCTTTCCCCGGAAAGCGCATACGAACAACGAAAAGGCTTATCTCGCCTCACAGATGGTCAACAGCTTTATCGACGCCAATCCCGGGCATACCATCCCTGAGCTTTCCTCTGTGCTGTCCGTAAGATACGGACTTTCCGCTGCAGCTACATATCGCATGGTTTTCGCGCTGAAGATGACCAATCATGCGCAGGGATATCAGAGCACCAACAATTGTTACGCCTACGCTGCAAACGATCGCGACAAGGCTAAAAGCGGCACGGATTTCCAAGCCGCCCCCGGCAACCGCACGCTGGGCAATGCCTTTGTTATGAAGATAGACACAAAGATTGCAGCGAATTACGAACACTATGTTCGCCATATCATCAAGGGAAATGTCAGCGATGGTATGATTTTCACGGGCTCTGAAATGGGCTCTCGGGAAGGCTATTACCGCGCCGCTCTTTATATGCGCCGCGCTGAGAGGGACACGCAAAGCATTCATCATGCGCATGAATATCACTATATCCGTCAGAACCGCGATGGCGGCTGGTCGCATAAATATGGACCGTTGAACGTGACGGATACGGATTACAGCGGACGAAAAATAACCAATCCCAGAACCGCTGATATGGGCAATTACAAATTCATCGGTTATTTTCTGGTCCCCCAAGGCGGGATCGATGTCGGACCGCCGGATGAAAAGTCCACCAAGCCAGGCTCCCGTCCAGGCCTAAACTTACTGACACTTGCGGCTATCCCGCGATAATCCTAGAGAATCCGCGCCTTTTGGGCATTTTTGGCTTTTTAGGCAGAATATCCTTTTCTATCAATGTTTTGCTTGACGCTAGGCCATTTTTCGGGTCATTCTAGTATTGTATCCATTGAAAAAGCGTACGGCAGCCAACACTTTGATTTTAAAGACTGGCAGCCTTTGAGGAGATTTAGGCATGACCAAATCCGAACTCATCCAGAAACTGGCGGAACGCAACCCCCATCTGTTCCTGCGCGATGTCGAGAAGATCGTCGACACCGTTTTTGACGAAATCACCACGGCTCTGGCCCGTGGCGACCGCGTGGAATTGCGTGGCTTCGGGGCGTTCTCAGTAAAGTCTCGCGATGCAAGAACCGGCCGTAACCCCCGCACGGGCGAAACGGTTAAAGTGGAGGCAAAACGCCTGCCCTTCTTTAAAACCGGCAAAGGCCTGCGCGAGCGTCTCAACGGCGGCGTCGATCACGGCGACGAATAAAATTTCAAAGCGCCCTACAGGGCGCTTTTTTTATGCCTGCCTCTTATCCACATCAGGCTCGGGATATCCTGTGCAAAATCTCCCCATGGTCTGACCTTCATGGTAGAAGGGATGTATGAAGGATTTCCTCTTCACGCTTCTGGCTTGGCTTTTAACGCTGCCCTTTATCATCGGCGCGGTGGCCTTTGCGATTTACAATCCGCAAACCAGTATCTTTACCCTTAACCCTTTTCAGCCCCCTGTGGAGATTGCGGTGTACGTTCCCGTACTTGGCGGCGTGGGTTTCGGATTCCTTTTTGGCGCGGTTATGACATGGGCTGCTATGGGACGTCTCCGCCACGAACGTCGCGAGCAACGTAAAAAAATCAAAGCGCTTGAAAAACAAATCGAAGCGGCCAATGAGAATCAGGTCGCCCACCACAACTACACACTTATACCGTCCAGCTTCACAGACAAGAAATAATATGAAAACAAAATCGGGACACCCTCTCATCTACTGCGCCATCGACACAAAAGATATTGGTCACGCAAAAGAGCTGTCGGCGGCAGTGACCGAGGCAGGATGTGGTGTAAAACTGGGTCTGGAGTTCTTTAACAGACACGGCCCACAAGGGGTTCAAATGATCCTCGATCAACGGGTCAGGCCCGATGTTTTTTTGGATTTAAAATACCATGATATTCCGAATACGGTGGCTGGCGCGGTCGAATCCGCGGCCTCGCTGGACGTATCGTTTCTCAATGTTCATGCCAGCGGTGGTTATGAGATGATGCGCGTAGCGAAATTATCCTGCGCCAAAGCGACCCGTTTGCTGGCGGTTACAATATTGACCAGCCTCAATGATACCGCGCTTTCCGAGGTGGGCCAGCCTGGTGCATCGGAACAGGTTCAACGCCTCGCTACCCTCACCCACAAGGCGGGGCTCGACGGCGTGGTCTGCTCTGCCCACGAGATCAAACAACTACGCGATACGCTCGGTCCTGAGTTTGTGCTTATGGTTCCGGGAATCCGGCCCGCCGGGTCAGATGCAGGGGACCAGAAGCGTATCATGACACCCGCCGAGGCCGTGTCACTCGGCGCGACGCATCTTGTTATCGGCCGCCCGATCACCCAGGCCACCGATCCGGCCAAAGCCGCGAAGGATATTCTGGACTCTATCGCCGCCTAGGCTTACTTCTCTCCTATGTCCAAAACCAAGGTAAAGATCTGCGGGCTAAGCACACCCGAAACCATGACCGCCGCGCTTGAGGCAGGGGCGGATTTCGTCGGATTGGTTTTTCATCCGGCCTCGCCGCGCCATGTCGAAATCGAAGTGGCCGCCTATTTGTCTTCTTACGTTCCGGATTCGGTGACCATAACAGGGCTGTTCGTCGATCCCACAGATGAAACCTTGTGCCAGACTCTGGAAAACGTACGCATCGACCTTATCCAGCTTCATGGCAGCGAAACACCGGAGCGAGTTGCGGAGATAAAGGTGAAGTTTGGAAAGCCGGTTATGAAAGCGCTCTCCATTGCCACACGCGAAGATCTGAAAGCCGCCAATCTCTACATGGGCGCTGACTGGCTGCTTCTCGATGCCAAAGGAACGGCCGATATGCCAGGCGGCAACGGCCTGTCTTTTGATTGGGACCTGCTCAAAGATTTCCAAAGCCCGCTGCCATGGATGCTGGCCGGTGGCTTAACGCCTGAGAATGTGGGCGAAGCGGTTAAAAACTTCCAACCGCCTGCCGTGGATGTTTCCAGCGGCGTGGAAGGCACACGCGGCATCAAGGACGCCATCAAAATCAAAGCTTTTATTAAAGCAACCAGGAACGCCTAAAGAAAAACTGGCATCGGCATCGGCAAACCGTTAAAACCCTTCCCATGACAGCACAGCCCAAAAACCCGAATTCTTTCCGCTCCGGCCCTGACGAGCGCGGCCATTTCGGCCCCTACGGCGGCCGCTATGTGGCCGAAACGCTCATGCCCCTCATTCTCGAGGTGGAAAAGGCCTTTCACGCAGCGCGGGATGACGACGATTTCTGGGCAGAATTCAACGCTCTGGCAAAAGATTATATAGGCCGTCCCTCGCCGCTATATTATGCGGCAAAAACCACGCAAGCATTGGGGGGCGCGAAAATCTACTTCAAACGTGAAGAGCTGAACCACACAGGCGCGCACAAAATCAACCATTGCCTTGGCCAGATCCTTGTGGCCCGCCGCATGGGCAAGCGCAAGATTATCGCTGAAACCGGTGCTGGCCAGCACGGCGTTGCTACTGCAACAATTTGTGCACTTTTCGACATGCCCTGCACAATTTTTATGGGTGCAAAAGATATCGAGCGGCAAAAGCCGAACGTGTTCCGTATGAAGCTTCTGGGCGCTGAAGTGGTGCCCGTGACCAGCGGTTCCCAATCCCTGAAAGACGCCATCAACGAAGCTTTGCGCCACTGGGTAGCCCATGTGGACGACACTTATTACCTCATCGGCACCGTCAACGGCCCGCATCCGTTTCCCGAAATGGTGCGGGACTTCCAGTCCATCATCGGCAACGAAGTCCGCACCCAGATCATGGAAAAGGAAGGCCGCCTTCCGGATTCCCTTGTTGCCTGTATCGGCGGCGGCTCCAACGCCATGGGATTGTTCCATCCCTTCCTCGACGATCCATCCGTTGCAATGTATGGGGTCGAAGCCGCCGGTCATGGCGTTGACACGGAATTCCATGCCGCCAGCCTGAATGGGGGCGCAGCCGCCGTGCTGCACGGAATGAAATCGTATTTCCTGCAGGATGCAGACGGACAGATAACCGAGGCCCATTCTATTTCGGCAGGGCTTGATTACCCCGGTATCGGCCCTGAACACGCATGGCTTTATGACCAGAAACGCGTAAATTATGTTTCGGTAACGGATGACGAGGCGGTACAGGCCTTCCAATATTGCAGCAAAATGGAAGGTATCATCCCTGCGCTGGAATCCTCGCATGCATTGGCCTATGTCATGAAAAAAGCACCCGAATTGCCAAAGGATCATTTGATGGTGATCAATTTGTCAGGTCGCGGTGACAAGGACATCTACACAATCGCGGATCGCATCGGAGTATCTATATGAGTGCAGAAGCGCAGCAAAATGACACGCTGGAAACCACGGAAATCGGCGGTTTTACGGTCGTTGGGCTTACAATCCGCACAAATAATAAGGATGGAAAAGCCGCTGAAGACATAAACGGTCTGTGGCAGAAATTCTTTGAAGAAGCCGTGGGCGAAGCCATTCCCGCCAAAGACGGGCAGGCAATTTACGCGATTTATCACAGCTACGATGGCGGACCGGACCAGCCTTATTCCTTGACGCTAGGGTGCCGCGTTAAGCCGGACGCGGACATTGCTCTTATTGAGGGCTTGAGCTCCGTCTTTGTCGAAGGCGGTGATTACATGGTTTTTGCGGCGCAGGGCGAACAACCAAAGGCCTTGGTCGAAACATGGCAGGCCATCTGGAAAACCGATCTGAAGCGCCGCTTCAAGACCGATGTCGAAATTTATGGCCCACGTTTTTTCGAGGAAGGCCTTCATGAAGTGCTGGTGTGTGTGGGAGTTAACCAGTGAAAGAAGGCACCCGTCTTGATTACCTAGACGGGTTGCGAGGCCTTGCTGCCTTATGGGTAATTGTCGGCCACACGCTGCATTTCACCAAATTCTACATTCCTATAATTTATCAGCCCGAATTTGCCGTGGATCTCTTCATGATGATTTCCGGCTTTCTTATGTTTTATCAAGCCAAGAACAGGGAGGCGGCAGAGCCTTTTTCAGAACCTAAAAACTGGACCTTGTTCTGGATCAGGCGTTATTTCAGAATTGCGCCTGTTTATTATATGACCCTAGCCATAGTCTGGCTGACCGGGCCTTTGCTGCTGGAATGGCATTTATTAATTAGCAAAGAGATCCGCGCCTCGGCCTACACAGATCAAAGCCTAGACAACCTGTTCACGCATTTGACTTTTGTATTTGGCGTTTTGCCCTATTACCATATTCGTACACCCTTGCCTGATTGGAGTTTAGGGCTGGAAATGCAGTTTTATGCGCTTTTTCCCTTTATAGTTTTGGCCATGATGCGATTTGGAAAGATTGCGACAGTGTTAATCCTTATAGGATTTTCTCTTGCCCTGTGGGCTCTGTTTCCGGCCTTTATGGGCGCCTTTAAACTGGCGTCTTTCCTCTTTCTGAAGATCAATATTTTTCTGGCTGGCATCCTGATTGCTGCAGCTCTTTTTTGCGAAAAAAAATATGTCTGGCCACATATTATAGGAGCTATGGCGATTGTAGGCATACATCTGTTCACCAAGTTCGGAATCAGCTCGTCTGTATTTAGAATATTTATGACGGCGGGCTTCGTGCTGTTGGCCGTGCATCACAGAATGGAGCTGCCTGTAATTGTCAGCAATACGATAGGCTGGTTTGGCCGGATGCTTGGCACCAAGCCGTTTCATATGCTAGGCGAAATATCTTATGGAATTTATCTCTATCACCTTCTGATATTAATCCCTGTGGCTGGATATGTTATCTCTACACACGGAGGAAATTTATCGCCTTTAGCCATTACATTGATTGTTCTTTTTGTAACGTTACTACTCACGGCGGCTGTTGCCATTTTTTCCTATTTCGCCATAGAGAAGCCAGGCATTCAATTAGGGCGCTCTATCGTAAAGAAGATATGGCGTCAGGCCGTCAAAGCATAAAGCCTTTTAGACGCTTTACTGAGGCTAACCTAACGGCCATCAAAGCACCTTAGAGCCGTCGAATCGAACACCAAACTGGACAGCACAGCCCGGTACGCTTTATAGAAGCCCTATGAACAGACTCGATGCAACTTTCTCCTCTCTCAAAGACCAAGGCCGCAAAGCCCTTGTGACTTACGTCATGGCCGGTGATCCTTCGCCAGAGACATCCCTGGAGATACTGCATGAACTTGCCAGAAGCGCTGATGTGCTGGAAATCGGCCTGCCTTTTTCAGACCCTATGGCCGACGGTCCTGCCATTCAGGCGGCGGGCCTGCGCGCGCTGGATCAAGGCATGACAACACACAAAGTATTCAGCCTTGTGCAGCAATTCCGCAGCAAAAATGCTGCAACCCCGATCGTCCTCATGGGTTACTTCAATCCGGTCCTGAAATACGGCATCGATAAGTTTATGAGCGATTGCAATGCCATAGGCGTAGACGGACTGATCATTGTCGACATTCCTCCAGAGGAGGGCGAAGAGCTCGTTCCACATGCGCAGCAAAATAATCTGCGTTTTATCCGCTTGCTTACTCCTACCACCGACGAAAAACGTTTGAAGACCGTGCTCAAAGATGCGGGCGGGTTTTTATATTATGTGTCAATCGCGGGCGTAACCGGCACCGCCTCCGCCGACCCCGCCAAGGTCGGCCGCCATATTGCCGAGATCAAAAAAGCCACGGACCTGCCAATTGTCGCGGGTTTCGGCATAAAAACACCCGAAGATGCACGCGCCATGGCCGCCATTGCTGACGGTGTAGTGGTGGGCTCTGCCCTCGTGCAAACCGTAGCCGACAATCTCTCGGACAGTGCTTTACCGGCTAAAATAGGGGCGCAAACCGCCGCTCTGGCAGCTGCCCTGCCCGATGGCAAGAATGTCGCGAAGTCGGCATAAATTTATTTAATTTCAATACATTAAGTATTGATCGCCCTGCGGATAACCATGGGTGCGCAGCCCCGCAATTCTTGACTTTTTACCGCTCCACGCGCTAAATGCGCGCTGGTTTTTTAAAAGGGATGTGACCCATGAACTGGTTGACCAACTTTATCCGCCCCCGTATTCGCTCGATTGTCGGCGATCAGAAGGATGTGCCGGACAATCTCTGGCAGAAATGCGATGCCTGCGACGGCATGCTGTTCCACAAGGAACTCAAGGCCAACCTGAATGTCTGCTATCATTGCGGCCACCATCTTGCCATCGAGGTGAAAGAACGCCTCGCCATTCTGTTTGACGGCGGCAGCTTCGAACGCGTCCAAACCCCACGCGTGCCGCACGACCCGCTCAAGTTCAAAGACAGCAAAAAATACGCCGACCGCCTGGTCGCCTCGCAAAAGAAAACCAAGGAACAGGACGCGATCCAGATCGCGCTCGGCACCATCGGCGGCAAAAAGGCGGTCGCGGCCGCTTTCGATTTCGCCTTTATGGGCGGGTCGATGGGCACTGCCGTTGGCGAAGGCATCGTCAAAGCGGCTGAAACGGCCGTAAAGGAAAACGCGGCTCTCATCGTAATCCCGTCTTCGGGCGGCGCGCGTATGCAGGAAGGCGCATTCTCCCTGATGCAGATGCCCCGCACGATCATCGCGGTCGACATGGTGAAGGAAGCTGGTCTTCCCTATATCGTTCTTTTGACGAACCCTACGACGGGCGGTGTCTCCGCCTCGTTCGCAATGGTCGGTGACGTTCACCTTGCAGAGCCGGGGTCTATGATCGGCTTTGCCGGCCGCCGCGTCATCGAGGAAACGGTCCGCGAAACTCTGCCCAAAGAATTCCAGACGGCTGAATACCTCCTCGACCACGGTATGGTCGACATGGTCGTTAAACGTTCCGAACTGCATGCGACCCTCGCACGCCTTCTCGACCTGCTGATGATCAAAAACAACGGCAATGCCGATTCCAAAGGCGGCATGGGTATGAAGCTTCTGGGCGGCGGCGGTAAACTCGCGGCCAAGCAGAACAAGCAGGTCGCTGCCGGCACAGTCGCCATTCTCAAGAAAAAGGTTACAGGCAAAGCCGCAAACCAACCCGCACCGAATGCAAAACCCACCAAAAAATCTGCGGCCCGTTAACCGGGTCAACGGCGCGTCACCAGACCCGTCTGTAGAGGATCGCCTGAAGGCGGTCCTCACGCATTTGTACGGCTTTTATCACACCGAAATAGACCTCTCTCTGAACCGGACGTATCGTTTTCTCGAGCATCTCAGCAACCCGCATCTGAAGCTGCCGCGCGTGGTTCATGTGGCCGGAACCAACGGCAAAGGCTCAACAGTTGCAACGCTTAGAGCGCTTCTTGAGGCATCGGGTCAGACGGTTCATGTTTACACATCACCACATCTGGTCCACGTGACCGAGCGCATCCGGCTGGCCGGTGAGTTCATCAGTTCAGAGGCCCTGATCGACGTGCTGACGGAGTGTATCGAAATCAACAATGGTGAACCGATCACCTTCTTCGAGATGTTCACCTGTGCGTCGCTTTTGGCGTTCAGCCGCGTCCCCGCCGACTGGCTGATCCTGGAAACCGGCATGGGCGGCAGACTGGACACCACGAACGTGGTCCCCGACCCCGCCCTCACCATCATCACCACCGTTTCTTATGATCATATGAAGTTTCTGGGCGATACCCTGCCGAAAATAGCCGCCGAAAAAGCCGGAATCATGAAACCCGGCGTGCCTTGCGTTATCGGGCACCAGATGGAAGAAGCGATTCAGGCGGGAGTCATGGAAGTCTTCCAGACTCTATCCCAAGCGTTATCCACACCCGCGCCGTTGGTGCGCGAGGGCGCAGAGTGGTGCGCCGCACCTGAAGCGGGCCAGACCCTGTTTCGCTACGGGAATGACTCTATTATGACGCGAAAGCCCGTACTTCTCGGGAATCATCAATACTGGAACACCGGCGCGGCCCTTGCCGCATTCAGGCTCATTGCGCCGGAGCATTTTAAGCCTGAAATTTTATCCACAGGCTTGACCAACGTTGAATGGCCAGGCCGTCTGCAGACTCTGGAAAACCATTCCTACCGTGCTTTCCTGCCATCGGGCTGGGATCTGGTTATAGATGGCGGCCACAATGACAGCGCGGGCGTGGTTCTGGCCGAACAAATGGACGATTGGCAGGCATCGGATGCGGAGCCGCTCCACCTTGTCGTGGCAATGGTCAACCGCAAGGACCCCACCGCTTTTCTGAAACCGTTGCTGCCATATGTCGCGAGCGTGACCACCACGGAAATAGATGACGAGCCCACCAGCTATAAGAAAGAAGAACTGGCCGCCATCGCCGCTGATCTGGGCTTCAAGAACGTCGGAACGGCGGAAGATGTGCCATCCGCCCTCAAGGGCATCGCGGCAAAAGGCCATGAAAAAAGCCGGGTTCTGATAACCGGCTCGCTGTTCCTGATGGGCAATGTTCTGGCCAAAGCATAAAAAAAGCGGCCCTGCCGCTTTGTCTATATATCGAAATGCAATTGATCCTTGCCGGCCGTAAGGCGCGGCATACCGACAATACGGCGCTGCAGATCGACAACCTCAGCCTTCGATGCTTCCAGAGCCGCCGGGTCCGGTTGTCCCATAATTTTCGTTCCTACCGCGCACGGCGCAGTAGGGGCACTTGTAGTCCAGAAGGTATCTTTCAAAGCCTGGATGGCTTTGGATACGACCATGAAAGACATAATTCGGCCACTCCAGTATATTTGGTTAACTAAAACTATAGCCTTGCGGACCCTGCATCAAGCCTTCTAGCTCTCTTCGGCCACGCGGTTTGGCAAGCAGGCTCGCCTCGCTACGGGTCAGGCTGTATATGCCGCCGTTGATGGCATTGCTCAGCCATCTTTTTGCTTCCAGCGTAAGCGCTGATTTTAAATCATCCGTCTGCCGAATGGTAGGGTTTATAATCTGGCTCTGGCCGTCCGGCGTCGACAAAGCGCATCCGAAAGCGGTGCGGCAGCCTTGCCCCATCAAATGGCCTCTCAGGTCGGTAAAAGTGCTTCCACCCCGCAAGTTATCGTCGACCAGAATGGCATAACGGCCTTTCAGATTTTTACCGTCCGACGTGACGGGCGCGCCTTCGAATACAGCGTGCTCCTGAAGTCTTTCCAGAATACTAAGCTCTTTGCGTTGGCCTTTCGTTTTTTCGATGACGCCAACATCCACTTCAAGCCCGAGTTCCCGGCCCAGGTGCACAGCCGCCGCACGGGCAAGCTTGTTTTTGCCGCCTTCCTTGTATGGGCATACCAGGAACGGGCTTTCTTCCAGACCGCGATCCTTCAACAGGCCCAGTATTGTTTTCATTTGGGCAAGATAGGTTTTGTCGAGACAGGTGCGTACGACGCGCAAGGCGGCATCAGGATCGCCGCCATATTTGGCATCTCTGTAATCCCTGTGATCGGAAACACCGTGCAATTTTTTGATTTCATTGGGGACGTCAGAGCGGTCTTGCACCCATTCCTTTTTATAAGGACGGGCCACAAACACATTGAAATTCGCTTTCCCCCAAGGTTCGCGCAATTTAACACCCTTACACAATATACATATTGCTAATGTACGTCAGAGTAACCAAGTTCTTTGCAAAATACCAATAAAAACTTAATATTTAATGTATTTGAAAGATTCTAAGCGGTACGCGACCGTTTATTGCGCGTAAGAATCATAAAATTGCCGCCTTTGCGCCTTGATCGCGTCCCGATTGACCGCTAAATCCTTGAAATATAATTCGAGGCATTTGTAATGACGCACCAGATTACCCTTATAGACGATGACCGTAATATCCTGACCTCCGTATCCATGGCTCTTGAAGCCGAAGGGTTTCAGGTAAAAACCTTCAGCGATGGCGAGGAAGGCCTTAAAGGCGTTACAGGCAGCCCGCCGGATCTGGTCGTGCTCGACATTAAAATGCCGCGGATGGACGGTATGGAAGTCCTGTCGAAGCTGCGCGAACAATCCTCTATCCCTGTCATTTTTCTGACCTCGAAAGATGACGAGGTGGACGAAGTTATCGGCCTGCGCATGGGTGCGGACGATTACATCACAAAGCCGTTTTCCCAGCGGCTCCTCATCGAACGTATCCGCGCTTTGCTGCGCCGTCAGGATTTGCTGAAACAAAAAGAGGATGAAGGCACAAAAGCAAAAGTGGAAAAAGTCGTACGCGGACATCTGGAACTGGACGATGCGCGCCACCTTTGTACCTGGAAAGGCGAGCCGGTAAACCTGACCGTAACTGAATATCTGCTGGTCAAAGCCCTTGCCCAGCGCCCCGGCCACGTCAAGAACAGGGATCAGTTGATCGACATGGCATATGGTGAGAATATCTATGTCGACGACCGCACCATCGATTCCCACATCAAACGCGTGCGTAAAAAATTCAAACAGGTTGATGACGATTTCAACCACATAGAAACGCTGTATGGCATCGGATACCGATACAAAGAATAAGCCTACCGGTATCAGGACATCGGAACCTGCGAAAACGCTTAATCTTTTGCTGCGGCTTATACGCCGCCAGAAGAATGCGCGTCCTTATGCCGTATTCGACCCCTCCAAGCCAACCGACCAGATGAGCGGTCTGACTTTGCGTATTCTGGCGGTGAATATCATCGCCATCATGATTTTGGGTCTTGGCATTCTTTATCTCGGCCAATACACGGATTCCCTTATCGAAGGGGAGCTGGCAGGTCTACGCTCTGAAGCGCAGCTTTTCTCCGGCGCTATTTCCGAAGGCGCGGTCCGACCCGTCTACCAGATTTCGCCCATACCCTTTGAAGACCCGCAGGAGATCGAGGCCATTAAACCCGAGCTGGCCCGCCGCATGGTGCGCCGCTTGGGTGAAATCGGTAAAAGCCGCATTCGGCTTTACGCGA
>JAPJRC010000018.1 GCA_030824805.1 Micavibrio sp. | reverse complement strand
GCCTTAAAGCTTAGCTTCGAACTTTGCGGCTGTTGCGGAGAAAATGCTGGAGCCGTTACCGAGCGGGTTCTCTTTCACGCAAAGCAAAACATTGCCGTTTTGTGCAATGGCTTTTTCAGAGAGTGAGCTCAAGGCCTTTTCGTGAATGTCTTGGGCCGTTCCTTCGATGGAAACCGTCGCGAATACAGAATTGAGAATTTCTACGGGTCCGCCGATATATTCTGATTTGCTCGTGTAAGGAAGAATTTTTGGTTTGCTGCTCATATTACACCCCTGCATATGTTAAGTTAGTATATCGAAATATAACATTATATTTATTATGTCAATAAATAAGTTTATTTCTCGCCTTGGATTCATTCCAGACTCGCATAATACTGGGCGCATGTCCCGCAAAACCGCCAAATCTTTAAAATTTGATACCTCTTTCGGGATGCCTGTTTGCGGCATAGACGAAGTAGGCCGCGGCCCTCTTGCCGGTCCGGTGGTTACGGCGTGTGTGTATATCCCTCCTGAAAACCACAAGCATCCGGTCTGGAGAGAAGTTACTGACAGCAAGGCCCTGAGCCCGCAGAAACGCGATTATCTTTATAAGCTGATTACCGACCGCTGTTCTTTCACGATAGCGGAGGCAAGCACGGAAGAGATTGATACGCTAAACATCCATCACGCAACGTTGCTTGCGATGAAACGTGCGCATGATGGGCTGTCAGCAATGATTAACATCGAGAACATGTTTGTATTGGTCGACGGTAAGTTTACGCCGAAGATCTCCTCAAAATCACAAGCCGTGATCAAAGGTGATAGCATATCCCTCTCTATCGCTGCGGCATCCATTTTGGCCAAGGTAACAAGGGACCGTTACATGGCACAACTGCATGAAGAATTTCCCCATTATGGCTGGGCGACCAATGCCGGCTATGGAACTCCGGAGCATATGGATGCTATTTCGCGCCATGGCATAACACCGCATCACCGCAAATCTTTCGCACCCTGCAAAATGAAAGCAGCCTAAAGCAGCTTCTCCAACGGCTTTGCTTTTTTAGCTTTTCTCAGAACGTATTTGATTAAGAACGTCTTCCTCTCTGTGCGGGCATCACGATGGCCAATGGCTGTGCCATATATGGGTCATAAAATTTCTTCTTACGTGTTTGAATTGATGCTTAACCAATACGCTCATCATGCATAAGAATCCCTAACGCCTTGAAGCGACTCTAAAATCTTAAGATGTTCTCATATCGTTCTGACTCTAAACAATTTTTTGCAATTATAGGGTTGACGTCGAATCGGTAATGAATCATGATTCAGCCCGTTAAAGACCACACAAACGGGGGAATTATGAGCCGGAAATCATTATTAAACACGATCCTGCAAGGCGACTGTGTGGAGCAGCTGAAGAGCCTTCCAAAAGGATCCGTGGACATGATTTTTGCGGACCCGCCGTACAATCTTCAGCTGGGCGGGGAATTGACCCGCCCCAACAATTCAAAAGTCGATGCTTGTGATGATGATTGGGACAAGTTCGACTCTCTTCAGGTCTATGACGACTTTACACGCAAATGGCTGTCTGCCGCCCGTGAGGCGCTGCACGACGACGGCACAATTTGGGTCATCGGCTCCTATCACAACATCTTTCGTCTCGGTTACATCCTGCAGGATCTGGGCTACTGGATTTTGAACGACATCATCTGGCGCAAATCGAACCCCATGCCCAACTTCAAGGGTAAGCGCTTTACGAACGCGCACGAGACTATGATCTGGGCAGCGAAGAGCAAGGATTCCAAATACCGTTTCAACTATGATTCCATGAAGGCGATGAACGAAGATCTGCAAATGCGATCCGACTGGTTCATCCCGCTTTGCACAGGCGGTGAGCGTTTGAAGAACGATGACGGCGAAAAGTTGCATCCGACCCAGAAACCTGAAGCTTTGTTGCAACGCGTAATTCTCTCCTCGACCAAGCCAGGTGATGTCGTGCTGGATCCTTTCTTCGGCACCGGCACCACGGGCGCGGTTGCGAAAAAACTCGGCCGTCAATGGATTGGAATCGAGCGCGAGCATGAGTACATCAAATACGCGACAAAAAGGATCAGCGCCGCCGAGGCATGCGCGGAGGACACCATAACACTTGCGAACAAACGCGAGGAAATGCGCATACCCTTCGGCTGGCTGCTGGAACATGGCTACTTAAAACCGGGCACCGAGTTGACTGATGCCAAAGGCCGCAATGTGGCCCGCGTCCATGCAGACGGCAATATTATCATGGGCAACCATCGCGGCTCGATTCACAAGGTTGGTGCATTGGTGCAAAACGCCCCTTCCTGCAACGGCTGGACTTATTGGCATGTAAAGCGCGGGTCCAAGGTTACGCCAATAGATTCCATGCGCCAGGAATTGCGCCAGCAAATTGAAGGCAATAGCGGAGCCGGTTCGGCAACTATCCAGTAATGTTTTTCTGTCGCCGAAAAAAAGCGTCTCAAGCGCCCAACAAGATTTTTATCAAGGACATGGTCGTTGATATGCAGATAGGCGCATATGACGACGAGCGTGGGCGTACCCAAAAGGTGCGCGTTAATGTTATCGCCGAGCCTTCTATCTGGCCTAACGCCTCGCATGACAATCTTGATGAAACGCTTTCATACGACAAGATTGTGGCGCACGTTTTCGGCGTGGCGCAAAGCAAGGAACACACGCATCTTGTGGAAACGGTGGCCGAAAGAATTGCTGAAGCCTGCCTTGGTGAGGCTGCTATACGCGCGGTTACTGTGCGTGTGGAAAAGCTTGAGATTTATCCCTTTGCCATTCCGGGCGTGGAAATAGTCCGCTCTAAGGCGTAGCTGCAAATCCTACAGATGCCTTTGGCGCTGCTTGTACGGCATCCGGAATGGGTTCTTGTCTTTCCCTAGGTGCGGCCTTTTCGGCAAGTTCGGATAAGGGTTGTACAGGCACAGACATTTCAGGCGCAGCGGACGTTTTTGCCGCATCGGCATCGATACTTAACATCAAACGTTTTTGTGCGGCGTCTTCGAAGATTTCATAGCCATCTATTTTGCCTTGAAGAATGGCAGTAGGCGCATTTCCTTCACCGCGCATGTTTCCATGGTATTGATAGAAAGTGATACGCAGGCGAAGATAGGCGTCACGCTCATAACGGCTGACACGTACAGAATCCGGAAGTTCGCTGAATTCCGATTTTTTACGCAGTATGTATGCTTGCGAAACATGTTCATCGAGCTTCAGGAAATCCAGTGTGAACGGATTTTGCAAAAGCAGGATAAGGCTTTTCGGATAATCTTTGATCGGATTGGGGTCGAAGCAAATGTCGCGGCGACGGTCTATGCTGTCCACCTCAATACGTTTTGCGTTTTTAAATCCTGTCTTGTCTACGATCGGAAAACCGCCCAATACCGGATCATATCGGCCGAGATGCAGTTGCAACACAAATTGGAAGCTTATCGGAAAGCCATCGCGATGTTCGGCAATATGCTTCTTCATCGTGCGGATGATTTCTTTCCATTCAAGGTCGTCGTTGATGTATTCCGTGAAAAGTTTGCATTCCACAATCTTCAGGTAATTTCCAACTGCTTCGCCATCTTCCAGATCGAACGCTCCCAAACGCCAATATAATTTGGCGAGGTTTTCCAGCGAAGACGGGCTATATTTCCCGGCATAATTGTCACGCAGAATTGTAATTTCATTGTCCGGATCCGGCGGCATGGATTGCGCTTGCGACGGAACCGCAGGCGGCGTGGCTGGAACTGGCACAGATTGCTCAACTTGCGCATGCGCATGTGTCAGCGGCATTACGAGGAGCAAAAGAAGAACAAGAAACGTTCGGGAAAATGAATCCGGCATCATAGTTGAATTATATAATTTTATGGTCATCCGGACAAACTTCTAAATAGGGTTTTACAGGAATTGCTTCAATGCCTTTTTGAAAAGCGTTGGAATTCCTAGGCTCTGGGCTTCCTGACGTGTTGCCCAGAAATAATCACCCCCATCCGGAGCCTTGTTTTCTGCCAAAGTTACGGCAAAACCATGCAGTTCCAGATCGAAATGGGTAAATCCATGTTTGACCAGAATTTTGGTTTCTTTACGGCTTTTCAAGGGTAGATGCGCCCTCTCTGTGCCACGTTCCACCCATAGAGAGGTCGGAAGGCCTATGGTGCCGCCCAGCATGCCCTTCTCCCCACGCCTCTCAAATAAAATACGTTCATCCGGCCCAACCACCCAATACACATAGCCATACTTTTGCGGTTTTTCAGGTTTCTGTTTCTTCATTGGCAAAGATGAAGCGATGCTTTTTGTGTAGCCTTCACAATAAGTGGAGACCGGGCAAATCAAGCATTTTGGCGAAGTCGGTGTGCAGATTAATGCGCCAAGTTCCATCATCGACTGCGCAAAATCGCCAGGGCGTTTGTTCTCATCAAGCGCTATCTCGCCTGCCAATTTTTTAAGCAGAGGTTTTGAATCAGGCATCGGCTCGGTGATGGCGAAAAGTCTTGCGACAACGCGTTCGACATTGGCATCAACAACATTTGCCGGTCGGTTGGATGCTATAGCTGCTATTGCATTGGCTGTATAGTCGCCCACACCCGGTAGCTTTTTGAGGTCATCCTGATTGTCCGGAAATATGCCGCCGAGTTCTTGGGATACATATTTGGCACATTTGTGGAGATTGCGCGCCCGGGCGTAATAGCCAAGGCCCGCCCAGTTTTGCATCACTTCATCTGCGCTGGCATTTGCCAGGTCATGTACTGTCGGCCACTTGCCGATGAATTTTATGAAATACGGTAAAACCGCCGGAATAGTGGTTTGCTGCGCCATGATTTCAGACAGCCATATATGGTAAGGATTTGGCTTTCCTCCGTTCAAGGCGCGCCAGGGCAATGGACGACGGTTTGTGTCATACCATTTCAGCATGGATTTCCTGAAATCCTCGACATTTTTATGCGGTGAAGCCATGATGCGCCCGTATGAGACCCCTATCGACATCCGTCCCAGGTATAATGGGAAAATTGTTCGAGCGTAAATATATCGCTCTGGGCCGGATTGTCACGCATTGGCGGGAGATTGCCGGTGAGGAATACGCAGAACGCGCGCAACCTGCCAAAATCCATTACGTGAAACCAAAAAATCCCAAGGATAAGCCCAGAGCTACGCTGGATATAGCCGCTTCCAGTGCTGACTGCGCCGTCCTTATTTATAGAAAAGACCTTATTCTTCAAAGGATTAACAATCTGTTTGGCGACAACTGGATTACGGATATCAAATTTCAACATGTCGAGCCGAAACAGGTAAAAAAGCCGCCAAGGCGGACAAAAACCTTGACGGAAGATGAAAAAAATCATCTATCGCAAATGCTTGACGGAATAGACGATCCCGACCTAAAAGAACGTCTGACCCGGTTGGGCCAATCCATTTTACAGGAATCAAAAAAATGAAAGTTCAAGCTATTACCCTGAGAAAAGGTCATGTTCTGGATCGCGATGGCGACGGAAAGCTCTGGCTGATTACCGGACATGAAATTATGCAGCCAGGCAAAGGCGCATCCGTTATCCAGCTTGAGATGCGTGAAATCCGCTCCGGCACGAAAGACAACGTGCGCTACCGCACGCAGGAAACCCTAGAGCGCGTACGTTTGGAACAATCCGAATTCACTTATCTCTACAATGACGGCGCGGACATCTATACCTTTATGGACAAGGAAACGTTCGAGCAGGTCGAAGTAAAAAAAGATGTTATCGGCGATCAGGCCAAATGGCTTCAGGACGGCATGGAAGTCACGATAGAAAGCTTCGAAGGCGATCCCCTTGGCGTTGAACTCCCCGACAACGTAATCGTTACGGTCGAGGAAGCCGAGCCGGTTGTAAAAGGCCAGACAGCTTCTTCTTCCTACAAGCCTGCGATAGTCACGGGCGGCGTCAAGGTTCTCGTTCCTCCGTTTATCGATGTTGGCACACGTATTGTTGTCAAAACCGAAGACGGCACCTACTCCGAACGCGCGAAAGACTAGTTCCCTATGGCCCAATCGCCCATCATGACGATCATGATCCGTGCCGCCGAAAAGGCGTCACGAGCCCTGCTTCGTGATTTCAACGAGGTCGAGCATCTCCAGGTTTCCCGTAAAGGCCCTGCGGATTTCGTGACAGCCGCCGACAAGCGTTCCGAGAAGATCATCTTTGAAGAGCTGCAAAAGGCGCGTCCTGACTGGTCTTTTATGATGGAAGAATCGGGGCAGGTAAAAGGCAGCGACCCCGATCATGTCTGGATTATCGATCCGCTGGACGGTACGCATAACTTTATGCACGGCATACCGCACTGGGCCATTTCGATCGCGCTTGAGCGCAAGGGCGAAATCATTGCCGGTCTTGTCTATGACTGCGCAAAAGATGAAATGTTCACGGCCGAAAAAGGTGGAGGAGCTTTCCTGCGCAATCGTCGCCTTCGTGTCTCCGGCCGCCGTGACATGGAATCCTCCATGATCGTTTACGGTCAACCTAACCATGAAACCGAAGTGCGCGCTCGTTTCTTTAAAGAACTACAAGCCGTGCAGGGTCTGGCCATGGTCCGCCGTTTCGGTGCGGCCGCTCTCGACCTCGCCTATGTGGCCGCCGGTCGTGTTGACGGTTTCTGGGAGCGCGGCTTGAAGCCGTGGGATGCGGCTGCGGGCTCTTTGCTCGTGAAAGAAGCCGGCGGAACCGTTACCTCTATCGAAGGGGATGACAATCCTGTTTATAGTGGTAATCTGGTCGCCGGTAACCCCCAGGTGCACAGTGAAATCCGCAAGATTGTCAAAATTTCTTAAACTCGCCCTATTATCAGTCACGGCTATTGTCTTCCACGTGCCTCCGTCATTGGCGCAGGATAGCGGTTATGCGCCGCCGCCGATGTTCGATGATATGACGCCGCCGATGGTGCGCCCTGAATCTAATAACGGATACATTGTCGAGCCGAAGGCTTCGCCTAATACAGAATTGCCGCCAGAAACCCCCAACGCAAAACCGGTCATTCTGCCCAGAGTCTCACCTGCACCGGGGGCCGCGGATTCTCCGCGCGCAACCACCGCGCCTGTTCAACAAAAGCCTGTAGTCGCACCTCCTGCTCCCGTGCCGCCTAAAAAAATGCAGCCGATTATTGATCCCAAAGATACACAGGTGAGAAAAGCGCCGGCTGGAAAGCCCGTCGAGAAGCCTGCGGTGAAAGCGCCAGTTGTCGAAAAACCAAAAACGGTTGCTCCAGTGCCTCCGCAAAAGCCGGTGGCAGAAAAGGCTATTAAAAAAAAGATCGAAGCACCCAGCGCTCCCGCAAAGCCTGAAACCCCTGTCGAGCCTGTAAAAAAACCTGCAGAAAACTCGCGCCCCACAACCACAGACGAACGCACAGCGCCCATCAAGCGCGATCCTAAAGAAAGCGCGATCAAAGGGCCTAAGACAATGCCCGCCTTGCCTACAGAAGATATTGTGAAGCAAAATACATTTCAGGCGGAAAAGCCCGCCGAAGAGCGTGAAACGCAAACCATTATGGAGCGTCACAAGCGGCAAACCGAAGAGGCAAAAAAGACGGAACAGAAAAAAGAACCTGTTGCCGTCAAACCTAAGGCCGATGTTCCTCCTGCATCTTTCCAAAAAGGTGAACAGGGTGCGATGAAACGAACCATTCCTTTTGCACAGGGACAAATAGGTCTTTCATCCGAAGAAATAAATCCTGTAGCGGTTGCGGTCACGCAAGAACTTGACCGTGAAGGTCAGGAAGAGTGGCGCGTACAAATAAAAGCCTATGCAACCCCTTATGGCACGGGCGTGAGCAGCGACAAGCGCATAGCCCTTTCGCGCGCTTTGTCACTTCGCACGGCTCTTATCGAGCAAGGTGTGCCTGCGGCGCGAATCGATGTTCTGGCCGAGGGCCAGCAGTCTGGTGCGGGCGATAAGGCGGATCGCATCGATCTTTACCTTTATGGACCCGAATCCGATTAAAGAATCTCTAGAACCCTCTGATTTCAGGTGTTTTCCGGTGTGGATAAGGGCCTTTGGCCAAGCGTGTTTTGTTGACAAAAACAGTCCGAAACACGCATTTTAATCTGGATTTCCAAAAGAATTATGTTTAAGTCTAACCCGTCATATTTATGACAATCGGCGAAGAAGGGCCTTTATCTATGAACTTTAAAAAATCGACTGCCGGAAATGGATTGCTTGTTGGTCTTGCCATCGTGGCGATTATAGGCGCGGCTGTTTTGGGCCTTTACCTGTATAACAAACAGGCTCCGATGGATGCTCTGCCGGAAACTGCTGAAATTACCAGCGATGCCACCGTTCCTGCTGAAAACGAAATTGCAACCGACGAGCAAGGCAATGCCGTTCCCGACACCCAGCCTGTAACAGAACAGGCAGAGGCACCTGTTGAAGCCACGCCTGTTCCGGCTGAAACATCTGTGGCTGTACCGGCTGAGGCAGTCAGTATTGATATAGATAAAGTTTTTGCACCGCGCACGATAGGTTCAGCGGATGCGCCTATCAAAATCATTGAATACGCTTCGTTGACCTGCAGCCACTGTGCGCACTTCCACAATGATGTGCTGCCAGAACTCAAGAGCAAATACATCGATACGGGTAAGGTTTTCTTTGAATTCCGCGAATTCCCTCTGAACGACCCTGCCCTGAAAGCATCGCTGACCGCGCGCTGCCTGCCGGAAAGCAAATACGAGAGCTTTGTTGGTCTGCTGTTTAAGACGCAAGAACACTGGGCCGGTTCGCTCGATTACATGCCTGCGCTCAAGCAGAACGCGAAGCTTGCCGGTATGAGTGACGCCACATTCGATGCCTGCCATGCAGAGCCGAAACTGAAAGAAAAAATGGCGGAATCCATGCAAGCTGCGCAGGACAAATGGAAGATCAGTGCGACACCGACCTTCATCATCAACGACGGTGCGGAAGTAATTTCCGGTGCGCAGCCTCTGGCCGAATTCGAACGCGTATTCCGTAAAGTGTCCGGTGATGCAGTTGGCGCGGCCCCTGCCGTCGAATAAGGCGTAGAGAGATAAAAGAGTAAGATGATCCAGTTCGAAAAACTTCGCCTCAGCGGCTTTAAATCTTTCGTCGACAAGACGGAAGTCGAGATCGGCCCTGGTTTGACCGGGATCGTCGGTCCGAACGGCTGCGGCAAGTCGAACACGGTCGAAGCGCTTCGCTGGGTCATGGGTGAAAACTCCGCCAAACGCATGCGCGGAGGCGGTATGGAAGACGTTATCTTTGCCGGTACCTCTGCCCGCCCTGCCCGTAACTTTGCCGAAGTTTCTCTGGTACTGAACAATTCCACACGCACCGCGCCTCCGCAATACAACGATTCCGACGAAATTGAAGTCACACGCCGTATCGAACGTGACCAAGGTTCGTTATACAAAATAAACGGCAAGACATGCCGCGCACGCGATGTGCAGATGTTGTTCGCTGATACGGTAACGGGCGCAAATTCTCCGGCCATGGTATCGCAAGGTCGCGTTACGGCGATGATAAACGCCAAACCGCAGGAACGCCGTATCGTTCTGGAAGAATCCGCCGGCGTTTCCGGTCTTTATGTCCGTCGCCACGAAGCCGAACTTCGCCTGCGTGCCGCCGACCAGAATTTGCAACGCGTGCAAGACCTCGTCGGCAGCATGGAAAGCCGTTATAACACACTAAAAAAGCAATCTCGTCAGGCGCAGAAATACAAGAACCTGTCGACGCAAATCCGCGATCTGGAAACGACCATCGCCTATCTGGAATGGCGCATTCAGGTTAACCGTGCGGACGCAGCCCGCAAAACTTTCGGTGAAGCGGAAAGCAAGGTTGCCGAGCATATGGCAACCGTTGTTCAACTGACACGCACGCAAAACCAGCAGGCGGAAGATCTTCCTCCGCTTCGCAAGGCCGAAGCAGAAGCTGCCGCAGCCCTGCAAGCGCACAAAATGGAGCTGCAGCGTCTTGAAGACAAGGAGCGCGACCTTCAGAACCAGTTGGAAGAAGCGCGCGCCCAGCACAAACAAACGATCGCCGACCGCGAACATGAAGCACAAAGCCTGAAGGAAAGCGCCGATATTCTCGCGCGCCTTGAAGAAGAGCAGCGCATTTTGTCCGAGAGCCGTCGCAACGAAGAATCCGACCTCGATCAAAAGAAGGCTATCAAGGCCGATCTGGAAGAAAAAGTTCTGAAGCTCGAAGCCGATTATGAAAGCTTTATGCAGAAAACGGCCGAGACACGCGCCGCACGTCAGCGTATCGAACAGCAGATCAGTGCCGACCAGAGCCGCATGCTGGTTGCGGAAGAGCGTCAGGAGAAACTGTCCGACGATCTAGCCCGCGCCAAGTCCCAATTCGATTCCAACGATGAAGTCGAGGGCCTGAAGTCCTCCATCGTTACGCTTGAGCAGGAAACGGCCGAGCTGCGCACATCTTTGGAAACAGCCGAGACGGAAATCGCCAAAGCACGCGAAGAGCTGGAATTCGCCCGCCAGCAACGCCAAGAGAACGAGCGCAAGAAATCGGAAATCGAATCCGAAATCAGGGCGCTTGAGCGTATCCTTAATGCCGACACGCAAAGCCTGTTCAAACCGGTTCTGGATGATATTAAGCCGGACAAAGGTTTTGAAAAAGCACTTTCCCGCGCGCTCGGCGATACGCTTATGGCTTCGAAAGACAAAGAAGCGCCGAGCGTGTTCCTCGATTTTGCGGCAGACTCTATTGAAACACCTGCCCTGCCTTCGGGCACGCGCAAGCTTGAGCCGCACGTTCAGGCGCCTGCTTACCTGAAACGCGCACTGGACTTTATCGCCGTTGTCGATACGCAAGATCAGGGCGATGGCATCGCACCGCAACTAAAACCTGGCCAATCTATTGTTTCTCTCGATGGCGCTTACTGGCGTTGGGATGGTCTGCACATCAAGGCGGCGGCGTCGGATCGCCATGCTATCCAGATGCAGCAGAAAAACCGTCTCGAAGAGTTGACGGCGGAAAAGCCTGATGCCGACTGGGCGTATCTGGAATCTGCAGACAAGGCAAATGCGGCACAGGAAAAGCAAAAAGAAATCCAGTCAAAGCTTGATGGTCTTCGCTCCAGCCTGCGTTCAAAAGAGCAAGAGCTGAATGGCAGCCAGTCCCGTCTGAATCGTCTGACGGAACAGCGTTCCGGCTTGTTTGCAGAGATTGCAAAACTGGAAGACGCTTTGAAGCGTACCGAAGAAGACACGGTTTCTTACCGCGAGAACATTGTTAAGTTTAAAGAAGAACTGTCTGCCTACAACGAAGACATGATGGCTTCTCACGCAGCCGAGGTTGAGCAGCTGCGTACAAATCTTTCCGATACCCGTGACAGCTATAACGCAGCCGTACGCTCGCTCGACACATTGCAACAAGAGCAAGGCCGTCGTATGGCGCGTATGCATGTGATTGCCGATGAACGCAATCACCACACCAATCGTTCTATCCGTTCGAAAGAGCGTATGAAGGATCTGGAAGAGCGCGAAACGATGCTCAAGGACCGTGTCTCCGAAATGGAAAACCGTCCGGAAGCGATGGATGGCAACCGTGAAGATCTGATGAACAAAATTCATCACCTTGAAAAGGCCCGCAACGAAGCCGCCGATAATCTTGCCAAGGTAGAAAGCGAGCTTGCCGAAACCAGCCGCGCATTGAAAGAAGCTGAGAATGTTCAAACAGAAGCGCGTGAACTTCGCGCGCACTCGCAGGCACTTGTACAATCCGCACAAGAATTGCTGGACAGCATAGTTTCCGGAATTGCCGAACAATTTGAAAAGCGTCCTGAAGAACTGAAAGAGTTCGCCGTCGCTGCGGACTTCAGTGATGAAGCACACCTGCCCGCCATTGAACCCCTGAAAAGCCAAAAGGATAAATTTGTTCGCGAACGTGACCAGATCGGCCCTGTAAACCTTCAGGCGGAACAGGAAGCCGAAGAACTGGAATCCGAACTCGGAACGATCTTCAAAGAGCGCGATGATCTGACGCAAGCCATCGAAGAACTACGTGGCGGTATCGACAAGCTGAACAAGGAAGCGCGCGAACGTTTAACGGCAGCCTTTGAAACGGTGAACGGTCACTTTAAGGAACTGTTCGTAAAATTGTTTAATGGCGGTCAGGCGCATTTGCAGCTGATCGAATCCGACGATCCGTTGCAATCTGGCCTCGAAATCTTCGCGCAGCCTCCGGGTAAGACATTGCAGTCTTTGTCGCTGCTTTCGGGCGGTGAACAGACGCTTGCGTCTATCGCGTTGATCTTCGCTATGTTCTTGACGAACCCGTCGCCTATCTGCGTCCTCGACGAGATCGATGCGCCGCTTGACGATGCAAACGTCGATCGCGTCTGCAACGTGTTGGATGATTTGGCGGCACGTGGCGAAACACGCTTCCTAGTTATTACGCACCACCGCTTGACGATGGCGCGTATGGACCGCTTGTATGGCGTGACAATGTCCGAGCGCGGTGTATCGCAGTTGGTCTCTGTCGACCTTGCCAAGCAACAGCTCGACTTCCTGGAAGCCGCAGAGTAACATCCCCTGTCACTACAGGAGGAATGCGATGGTCAAACAGATATTCATCAATCTGCCGGTTAAAGATCTGCAAAAATCCATTACCTTTTTCACGGCGCTGGGTTTTACGTTCAATCCGCAATTCACCAATGAAAACGCCACCTGCATGATTTTGGGCGAAAACATGTTCGCTATGCTTCTGGCGGAGCCTTATTTCGCAAGCTTCATCAAACAACCTATTTCAGACGCCAAGAAAAGCAGCGAAGTTCTTGTGGCGCTTTCTCTGGACAGTCGCCCTGCCGCCGACGATATGGTGGCCCGCGCCGTTGCTGGCGGCGGTAACACTTACAGAGATCCGCAGGACCATGGATTTATGTACACGCAAGGTTTCCAGGATCTTGACGGCCATATCTGGGAGCCGTTCTTCATGGATATGTCTCAATTTCCAGGCGCATAGGAATGGAATGATTCATGTCTAACGATCTTGAGGACCGTATCCAGGCTGCACAGGCCCGCTACAAAGAGCAGAATCCCGTTAATCCGCCCCGCTTTAACAACGAAATGAACCAAGGCATTCGCGCATTTATGGAAATGCTAGGTGTTTTGCTTGGTTCGGGCTTCATGGGATGGACCCTGGACAACTACTTTGGAACTGCGCCTACCATCCTGATTATCTTCGTTATTTTGGGCATTGTTGCGGCCTGTTTTAACTTATACAAATTATCTCAGAATTTGGGCACCGCAATCGGCTCTAACAGCTTGCAATCCGCAGAGAAAGACGCTAATAAACGCTCGCAAAATGAATCGTAGAACAGAGAGACTGTAAAACGTGGCGAACCCTATTCACCAGTTTGAAATTCAGCCGCTCGTCCCCTTCACCATTGGGGGTGTAGACCTTTCCTTCACCAACTCCGCTCTGTGGATGACTGTTGCCGTTGTCGGGTCCTTGACCCTTCTGACGCTGGCGATGGCCAAAAAATCCATCGTGCCGACGCGTGGACAGTTAGTGGCCGAAGGATTGTATAAATTTATCGCCAGTCTGGTCCGCGATAACGTCGGCGAAAAGGGCATGCGCTACTTCCCGCTCGTCTTTACGCTCTTTATCGTGGTTCTGTTCGGAAACCTGCTTGGAATGATCCCGGGCTCATTTACCTACACCAGCCATGTGGCCGTCACAGGTATTCTTGCACTGATCATTTTCTTTGTTGTTACGATCATGGGCTTCGTCAATCACGGTCTGCACTTCCTGCAATTGTTCTGCCCTCCCGGCGTTCCGTTGTGGCTCGCTCCGTTGATCATTCCTATCGAAATCATTTCCTACCTCAGCCGTCCTGTGACGCTGTCGCTTCGTCTGTTCATCAACATGCTGGCCGGACACCTGATGGTTAAAGTTATCGCCGGATTTTCGGTGATGATGGTAGGCGCCGGTATTGCCGGTATGCTCGGATCCCTAGGTCCGATGCTTTTCAATGTGCTCCTGATCGGCTTCGAGATCTTCGTAGCATTCGTTCAGGCCTATGTGTTCGCACTGCTTAGCTGCATTTACCTGCGCGACACAGTGGAAATGGCTCACTAATAAACCAACCTTTCAACCTAAAAACTAAGAGGAACTAAAATGGACGTCGAAACAATCAAAATCCTGTCTGCCGCAATCGCGCTGCTGCCGATCTTCGGTATCGGTCTGGCCCTCGGCAAGATCTTCAGCTCCTTCAACGAAGCTGTTTCCCGTAACCCTTCGGTTCAAAGCAACCTGTTCGGTACGCTGATCTTCGGATTTGCTGTTACAGAAGCTCTCGCGATTTTCTGTCTCGGTATCTCTCTGCTGATCCTGTTCGGCCTCTAAGATATAGATCATGACGACGATGTCGCGCTTCATTCCCGTTCTTGCCCTTGCTCTTGCGCTGGCCCTGTCGCCTGCACAAGGTTTTGCAGCGGCCGATGCAAAAGCTTCTTCTGAAGAAGTCGTAAGTGCATCGGCGACAACGGTGCCTGAAGAAGCGACATCGCCGAATGATGTAGCAGGCCCTGCAGCTGCCACGGATGAGGCTGAAGATCCCGTCCATGCATCTGAAGAACATGGTGAAGGCGGCTTGCCGCAGCTGAATATCAGCACGTATCCAAGCCAGATTTTCTGGTTGCTGGTATCTTTTGCCGTTCTCTATATCGCATTCTCTAAAAATATCCTTCCTACCATCGGCGGCGTTGTTGATGCGCGTGACGGTATGATCAAAGGCAATCTGAACGAAGCCGAGCGTATGCGTAACCAAGCCGAAGATGTTCGTCTTTCTTATGAGAAAAACCTCGAAATGGCGCGTGCGAACGCTATCAAGGCTGTTCAGGATGTTGAAATCGCCGCCAAGAAAAAAGCTACGGAACAGGCTGAATCCTTCCGCAAAAAGGCGGATGAAGGCGTTAAAGATGCCGAGGCCCGCGTTAATGCTCAAAAAGATATCGCTATGGGTGACATGAAAAATGTCGCAGCGGAAGTTGCCAGCATTGCTGCCGAAAAGATCACGGGCGTTGGCGCCGATATCCAGAAGGCAAAAGCCATCGTGGATTCCATAGCAGATAAGGCAAAGGCAGCGTAACATGATGGAAATCCTTCAGCACAACACTACGGCATGGGTTGCCATCTCCTTTGTTGTCTTCGTATTCCTCGCGGTCAAATTCGGCGGTAAGGCCATCGTTGGCGCACTAGATAAAAAGATCGCGGAAATCAAAGCCGATATCGAGACAGCCGAGCGCCTGAAAAAAGAAGCGCAGGAACTCCTCGCGGAATTCCAGACGAAGCAGCGCGACGCTGAAAAAGCCGCAGCCGAAATCATCGAACAAGCCAAAGCGTCCGCCCTCGCCGTTCAGAAGGCCGCAGAAGCAGATCTTGCTGAAACCATGGAGCGCCGTGAGGCCCAACTGGCTGAGCGTCTGAAGCGCGTAGAAGAAAAAGCCATTGCCGACATCCAGAACCATGCCGCTGAACTGGCCATCAAGGCCACACGCGAAATCGTTGAAAAGACACTCGACGACAAAGCGAGCACAAAACTGGTGGATCAGGCGATTGCCTCCGTTGCGAAGTACCTCAACTAATTAAACTTTCGCATTTCACCGCTACCTGTTAAAAAGCCTTATGGAACAGGGTGAAAAATCCATTATTACGACACTCGGACAAAAGGCCCGTATTGCGGCCTTTTCGCTTTCGCAGGCAAGCGATATGCAAATCGCAGCAGTTTTGTCAGACCTGCAAAACCTTCTCCGCACTCGTGTTTCCGATATTCTCAGCGCAAATAAAATTGATGTCGACGCGGCGCAATCAAAAGGCTTGACGCCTGCGATGATTGATAGGCTTATCCTCACGCAGGAGCGGCTATCGTCCATCGCAGATAGCGTTGGAATTATCTCCGCTCTCGAAAATCCAGTTGGTGAAATTCTGGAAGACTGGACGCGCCCTAACGGTTTGCGCATTCAAAAAGTATCTGTTCCGATCGGTGTTCTCGGGATGATCTATGAATCACGTCCTAACGTTACAATCGATGCGGCTGCTCTGGCGTTGAAATCCCGCAATGCCATCATCCTGCGCGGCGGCTCGGAAAGCTTTCACTCTTCGACCGCCCTTCATGCGCTTGTTGTCGAAGCTTTGCAAAAGAACGGGCTTCCCTCTTCTTGCGTTTGCATTGTGCCTGAACAGAACCGCGCACATGTCAGCGATATGCTGAATGCCGTAGGCTTGATTGATGTTCTTATCCCGCGCGGTGGCAAAGGTCTTACGGGCCGTGTGATGGATGAAGCCAAAATGCCCGTATTCGCGCATCTGGACGGCAACTGTCACGTATATGTTCATCAATTTGCAAAACCGGAACTTGCAATCTCAGTAATCAGAAACGCCAAGTTGCGGCGCACAGGTATTTGCGGTGCGGCAGAATCGCTTTTGCTCGATGAAAAGCTGGATACCTCCCTTGCCCGTGACATTATCGGCATGCTTTTAAAAGAGGGTGTTGAGATTGTCGGAGACGGTATGGCACAAGCGCTCAACAAGAATATTAAGGCCGCTATGGAAGATGACTGGTCTACCGAATATCTGGACAAGAAGATCAGTATTAAGTTCGTGAAGGATGTCGGCGAAGCTGTTGCGCATATCAATCATTACGGTTCGCATCACACGGATAGCATCCTGACGGAAGACAAAACCGCCGCTGATTATTTCCTTGCAAATGTCGACAGCGCGATCGTCATGCACAACGCTTCCACCCAGTTTGCCGATGGCGGTGAATTCGGTTTCGGCGCGGAAATCGGTATCGGCACAGGCAAGCTGCACGCGCGTGGGCCGGTTGGCGTGCGCCAGCTTTGCACATTTAAATACAAGGTTCTGGGGGATGGGCAAACACGCCCCTGATATGACAGACAAGATACCAGCACCTACGCTTGATGACGGCGCTCTTTGGCGCGGCAAAAAAATCGGCCTTTTGGGCGGTTCTTTCAATCCTGCGCACAAGGGACATAAGCATATAGCTTTGCTAGCGCTCGAACATTACGGGCTGGATGCCATATGGTGGCTGGTCACGCCGCAAAACCCTCTTAAAGACACCGCCGACATGGCGCCTTATGATGAGCGGTTTGCCTCGGTTGAAACCATCATCGATGGTCATCCGCTTATGGTGGCCACACATCTCGAACGTGATCTCGGCACGAACTACACCTACGAGACGGTGAAAAGGCTGAAAGAGCGTTTTCCGGAAACGGAATTCATGTTCGTCTGCGGTATGGACAACGCCTTGATTTTTCACAAATGGGACCGCTGGCGGGAGTTGTTGGACCTCATTCCCATCACATTCATAGACAGACCCGGCGCAGTCGATGTTGTAGGCGACTGCCCCTTAAAACAGGTAAACCACCCAAATCTGTTGTGGTTGCATGGCCGGGAAATGATGGATATCTCTTCCACGCAGATAAGAAACGCAAATAAAAACAAATAGATAGCCATCTGTGGGTATACTGCAGCATGGGCTTATGTTGTGGCTGGTACGAATCCGGCGTATAATAAAGCTGTATGAGAAAAGCTTCCGTTTTTCCGCATAACACCATCCCCGGACACACCATCAATCTGGTACGCCCGCCTTGCGGTAATGCACGCTTTTGTCTATATCTGTTCCATCCGAAACAAGAGAGGAGTGCCACCAATTCTCAACTATGACAATACCGGCCCGATGGATATCGAGGCTTTAAAAGACCTGATTGTATCGTCGCTTGACGATGATAAAGCAACTGACATCGAAGTGATCAATCTCAGCGGTCAATCCGCTCTCGCAGACTACATAGTCGTCGCTTCGGGTACATCATCCAGACAAATCGTCCGTATGGCAGAAAAACTCCGCGAGCGTCTTGAGGCGCGCGGGCACAAGCATCTTCGTACCGAAGGTATGGGGCAGGCAAACTGGGTTGTTTGCGATGCCGGAGATGTGATTATCCACCTCTTCCGCCCGGAAGTTCGTGAGTTCTACAACATCGAAAAGATGTGGAGCGTGCCAACGCCCGGCGCAGAAAACACAAAAGGCGGGATGAAGGCTATATAGGCCTTCGCCGTGCTTTATTTTCCTAACAATTTCGGGCATCCATAAAGGATGCTCTCGATAGATCTCATTGCCGTTGGAAAGTTGAAAAACGACCCGCTGCTGGACGTTTTCGAGGACTATAAAAAGCGCCTCCAATGGAAGTTCACACTAACGGAACTCGAAGCGCAGACACAGACTGAACAGCTCGTCAAAATCACGGAAAAACTTAACCCGCGATCGGCTCTTATCGTACTCGATGAACGTGGCAAAAGCATACCGAGCCGCGACTTTGCCGCCAGGATTGACGGCTGGCAAACAACGCATGGATCCGTTCAATGCGTTATTGGCGGCGCCGACGGTTTATCCGACGACATCCGCAAACGCGCCTCGCTGCTTATGTCTTTTGGTGCGCAGACATGGCCGCATATGTTGGCGCGTGTCATGTTGATGGAGCAAATCTATCGGGCCCAGCAAATATTGGCCGGCCACCCATATCACAGGGATTGAGCGGATGCGTTTATTCCTGGCCATCGTACTGTTACTTTCTTTGATCCCTGCTGATTACGCGGCTTCCCAGGACACACCTGTGCCATCGCAGCATCCTTCCGCCCAGATAGAAGCGGATAAAAAGGCGGCACAAAGCCGTAAAGCCGAACTCGAAAAGCAGGCAAAAAATATCGCGGGCGAGATGGAAGACACGCAGGACGCACTTGTCGATATCGCAGCCCGCATCAAAAAGAACGAAGCGCGCCTGAGCGAACTTGAAAAAAAGATGGGCGATAGCCGAAAGGAACAGGAAGAAATCGAAGCGCGCCTGAAAAAAGACAAAGGTTCTATCGGCACATTGGTCCTGGCGCTTGAAAGGCTGGATCGTACACCGCCCGAGGCCATTTTGGCACGCCCCGGTGCGCCACTGGAAACGGCGCAAAGTGCAATGCTACTCCAAAGTATCCTCCCGAGTATTTACGGCAGGGCCGAAAGCCTGAAAAAAGATCTTGCACGTTTGGATGAACTTTTGACTCAGATGGAAAAGGATAAAAAGGCTGTTCACGAAACCGCTGAGGACCTGGAAAAGCGGCAAAAAGAGATTGGCGCTCTTCTGAAAAAACGAAAAGGCCTCTATGCGCAGACCCAAACCGGTATCAAGGAACAGGAGTCGGCATTACGTGAAATATCAGTGCGCGCTGAAAACCTCAAAGATCTGGTAACACGCATAGAAAAGCGGGAAGAAGAGGCCCGCACCAGAGCGGCAGCCGCAGCGGCTGCGTCTTATGCCCAGAGCGACGAGCCTCAACAAGCGGCAAGAGCAGCCCGCCCTACCCCTATTCCGCGTTCCGGCTCCGCGCAGCTTCCTGTCTCTGGCATTATTCGCACCGGTTACAAACAGCTCGATGATATCGGCGCGGAGAGCCAGGGACTCACCATCGAGGGCCGCGCCTCGGCATTGGTCGTTTCACCGATGGGCGGCGTTGTGCGTTACGCCGGTTATTTCAAGAATTACGGGCAGATAATCATTGTGGAACATCAAAAAGATTACCACAGCCTTATTGCAGGTTTGGCCAGAATTGATACAGTGGTTGGGCAATCCGTTGCCGCAGGGGAACCGGTCGGTGTTCTGGCAAAATCATCGTCAGACGGGGGTAAGCCGACCCTTTACTACGAGCTTCGCCTTAACGGGGAACCCGTAAACCCTGCCCGCAAGATTGCCGGACTATAACGCACACAAGGAATTTTTATGCGCACCGCCTCCCGTATCGTCTTAAGCCTCGGACTTGTCTCTATTCTCGCCCTATCTGTCTCCATGCCCGCGTATGCGCAGGAAGAAAAGCGCACGGCCACGGAAGAAAAGAAAAAAGATAACGATCCTGACGCCAACAATACCTACAAACAGCTTACCTTGTTCGGTGAAGTTTTTGAGCGGGTTCGTGCAAACTATGTTGATCCCGTAACGGACAAGCAGCTTATCGAACACGCGCTTAGCGGCATGCTTTCAAATCTTGATCCGCATTCCAGCTATATGACTGAAAAAGATTATGGTGATATGCGGGTGCAAACCAAGGGCGAATTTGGCGGCCTTGGCATAGAGGTCACGATGGACAATGGTTTTGTGAAAGTTGTTTCCCCAATCGACGACACGCCGGCGTTCCGTGCCGGTCTTCTTGCAGGCGATTACATCACGCACATCAACGATGAGCCTGTAATGGGCCTCGCCTTGGACGAAGCCGTCGACAAAATGCGTGGCAAGGTTGGTACTTCGGTGCAACTGACGGTTCGCCGCGAGGGTGTAGATGAGGCGCTTGATTTTAAACTCAAACGCGATGTGATCCGGATCAAATCCGTTCGCTACCATGTTGAACAAGGCAATGTCGGCTATATCCGTGTTACCACTTTCAATGAAAGCACCGTGGATGGCGTTACGGCGGCGCTTGGTGATATCAAGAAACAGGTGGGTGAAGAAAAACTGCTGGGTTACATTCTGGACCTCCGTAACAACCCGGGCGGTCTGCTCGATCAGGCCGTCGGCCTTTCGGACATGTTCCTTGAAAAAGGCGAAATTGTTTCGACACGGGGCCGCAGTGAAGACGATAACAAACGCAATAATGCGACACCCGGCGATCTTGCACTGGGCAAACCGATTGTCGTTTTGATCAATGGCGGTTCCGCTTCGGCTTCTGAAATCGTTGCGGGTGCGCTGCAGGATCACCGCCGCGCCATTCTGCTGGGAACCAAATCTTTCGGTAAAGGGTCCGTACAAACCGTTATTCCCCTTCCGGGCAATGGCGCAATGCGTTTGACAACGGCACGTTACTACACGCCGTCTGGTCGCTCTATTCAGGCGCTGGGTATTGATCCGGATATCGTCGTCGAGCAGGCCAAGATTGAAAAGATTTCTTCCGCAGGAGAAATCCATGAAGGCGATCTGCGTGGCGCGTTGAAAAATCCCGATGGCAAAACCGCTCCCGCTCCGGAAGTAACGAAGGTCATAACGGAGCCGCCTCCAGAGAAAAAAGACAGCGAAGACGCCAAGAAGATTGAAAAGAAAGAAGATGCCGAGAAGCAGGATTACCAGCTTTCACGCGCTATCGATCTTATTCGCGGCGTATCCATGTATGAAGGCCGCCTGAAATCCAACTAGGTTCCAGAGGAAATCTTGGCTGAAGCGAACGCTATAAAAGGCAAAACCGGTGGTGTTTTTTCCACGGTGACAGCCCGTGTAAAATTGCCCCGCTTTGATAGTGCTTTCGGCCATGCTTTCCGTGACGGAATGATTGCAGGCGGGGTCTTATTTGCCCTGTTGTTCGGCTGGATGGCTTTGCGTGGTGGCGACACTGCCTGGAAGATACAGGATCAGATTCCTGGAAAAACAGCGTCTATCGAAGAGCCAAGCGAAAAACCTGTAACAACGGAAGCCCAACCCGGCTTGGCAAACCCTAAAAATCTCAATGCGCTCCCTCCCGCACCTATTGAGGGGTTATTCGAGACATTCGAAGGCCAACAATTGCCGATCGCGCGCATGACGGACGACATGACTCCGTTTAAAGCCTATAAAAAGCCGTTCCAGCCTATTGCCGGACGCCCCCTGGTAAGTATCGTGATTGTGGATTTCGGCTTGTCCGACACAATCTCAAAATCCGTTTTGGACAACATGCCTACGGATATAAGTCTCGCACTAAGCCCTTACTCCGACGAGCCTTCAAAATGGGCGGCTGCGGCGCGTGCCTATGGCCACGAATTCTGGATGATGCTTCCCATGCAAACTGAGACATTCGGACAGAACGACAGCGGCCCTTCAACCTTGTTGTTAAACGCATCGGAGGAAGAAAATCGAAGCCGCCTCTTCTCCGTGTTGGGCGCAGCAACCGGATATGCGGGCTTGGTCACGCAAAAAGGACACAGTTTCACATCAGACGCAACGCCATCAACGCCGGTGGTAAAACAGATTTTCGGGCGCGGTCTCGCTTTTGTGGAAAGCAATCCCGCCATTCCTGCCTTGGGACTGCCTTTGGCCATGCAAGACGGATATCCTTATGCGCAAAACCATTTCTGGCTAGATGAAGATCTTCGCCCGGATTCTGTTGACCGTGCGTTGGGCGAATTTGAATTACAGGCCACACGCAACGGTAAGGCTATTGCGTTTCTGCACCCTTATCCGGCCATCATGAATAAAGTTCAGGATTGGATGAAGGGTGCGTCGGAACGCGGAATACAAATCGTCCCTCTTTCAGCCATGGTTCAGTAATGTCTCTTCCCTATCGCCCTTGTGTTGGCTTGTGTATTTTTAACCATGAAGGAAAAGTCTTTGTCGGTGAGCGGCTGGACAGTTCCGGCGCATGGCAAATGCCGCAAGGCGGTATTGACGCAGGCGAAGATGTACGCACCGCCGCTATGCGCGAAATGCTTGAGGAAATAGGCACTGATAAAGCTGAAATCATCCGCATTCATGACACGCCCTTGCGATACGACATTCCCGACGACGTTCGCGCGCGCATTTCATGGGGGAAGGATTTTGCCGGTCAGGAACAGACATGGGTTGCCTTGCGCTTTACAGGCAGCGATGCGGATATCAAACTCGATGCCTGGGAGCATCCGGAATTCGGACGATATCAATGGGTCGATCTTGCCAAGGTGCCGACAATGATAGTCCCTTTTAAGATAGCTACATACGATCAGGTCGCAAAAATTTTTTCCGATATAGAATAAAAAAAGCCCCGCATTGGCGGGGCTCTTTCTTATTGGTTGAGCGGCGACCATGCCGGGTCGGAAGCGTCGCGCGGTGTAGGCAACTGACGCTCGTTATAACCCGTGATGTCAATCGTGTAGACCTTGGACGAACCACCGGACTCTTTAAAGTACGTGATAACACGGCCGTTTGGAGACCAGCTGGGACCTTCCACATGGAACGCTTGCGTAATCAGACGTTCGCCCGAACCGTCAGGACGTATAACGCCGAGATAGAACTGGCCTTTGTTCATCTTGATGAACGCGATCAAATCTCCACGCGGCGACCATACGGGGTTGGCGTAACGGCCATCACCGAACGAGATGCGACGCGCAGCACCGCCGTTTGCATCCATGACGTAGAGCTGCTGCGTACCGCCGCGGTCGGATTCAAACGCAATCTGGCGACCATCCGGCGAATAGCTCGGTGCGGTGTCGATACCGCCTGCATCGGTAAGCTTGCGGGATTTGCGCGAACGCAGATCCATTTCGTACAGGTCGGTGTTGCCGGCCTGTGACATGGACATCACCACCTTGCCGCCATCGGGCGAGAAACGCGGTGCGAACGTCATGCCCGGGAAGTCGCCGAGCACTTCCTGACGACCTGTGTCGATGTTGTACAGATACACACGCGGCTTTCCGCCTTTGTACGACATGTAGGTGATTTCCTGCGCCGTCGGCGAGAAGCGCGGCGTCAGAACAAGCGTGCCGTCTTCCGTCAGGTAACGGTGGTTCGCACCATCCTGGTCCATAATGGCCAGTCGCTTGGAACGGTTGGTCGATGGGCCAGCCTCTGAAATGTAAACGATGCGGGAGTCGAAATATCCGTCTTCACCCGTAATGCGTTTATAGACTTCATCGGAGATGATGTGCGCGATACGGCGCCAGTTCTGCGGCGTGGTCATATAAGCCATACCGGAAATTTGTTTTTGCGAGAACACATCCCACAGGCGGAATTCAACGCGCGTACGCCCATCCGGCGCCTGCGTTACGGAACCGGAAACCAGAGCCTGTGCATTGATCGCGCGCCATTCGGCAAAACGCGGGCCTTCGTTCTGGATGGATGTTGGATCCTGGATAAAGGCACCCGGGCTGACAGGCTTGAAAAGGCCCGAACCGCGCAGGTTGTTGGTAATGATGTCCGGAATGTCTTTTGCGAATTGCGCGAACTCGGGACGCTCTGGATAAAACGGGCTGATGGCGACAGGAACAGGCTCGATTTTACCGCGCTTAACGCCGACCTCGAGCTGCGCGTGCGCTGGTACTGCAATCAGAAGCACCATCAGGGCAAGAAAAGCGGAAGCGAATTTTTTCATGTCGTCGATCCTTAATATATGTCGATCAATTGATCGGGAGATTACGGTCAGAGGTTACTACGAGGTTGTTAGCAAAGGCATAGTTATTTGAAATGGTTCCCGAACTTTTACAGCATTTCCGTTGGGTCAAACGTTACTACAATGTCTTTCCAGGTTTCATATTTGTCAGGCGGAAGTTGCAGGATTTCACATTGGGGTGAATGCACCGCGCGGATAGCAGCATCGGCCGCGGCGCGGAAGTAACTGTCCTGCGAATAACGCCACTGATCCACCACCACGGCGGAAAGCGTACGGCGCTCCGGTGAAACAGTCAGGCGCACCTTAACGACAAGATCCTCTGCATAACGCGCACCGGCCTGAATAGACCAGCAACGCTGCAGCTGCTGCGCCAGAGCATCTGCCTCGCTCATGGTCATGGTTTCAGAGAAGGGTGCTATGGGCGCCGGAGCTTGCGGCGCGGCGTCCTTGCTTTCCGGCAAGGTCTCATCCACCTGCGGCTTGCTGTCCTGCAGATTTTTCAAAAGCTTGTTAAAGTCCTGCGTTGTGTCAGGCTCTTCGGCTTTTTCCTTTGCCTGTTTCGGCTCTTGCGGCTTTTTCTCTTCCGGTTTCGGCGCTTCTTTTACCTTTTCCAGCGCAGCCTCGTCCGGCGGCGGCGGTGTTACCGGCTTCGCTTTAGGTTTGGGCTTTTCGGCTTTTTGCGGCTTGGGTGGTTCAGGTGGTTTCACTTCCTCCACCTTGGGCGGCGCAGGTTTCTTCTCCGGTGGCTTTTCCAGTTTTTCAGGCTCTGGCGCAGGCGGACGCTCTACGGGCTGTTTCTTGTTCGTCGTTGTCAGCTCTGCAATCGGCAGGATTTCAACCGGGATGGAATTCATCATCGGCTTGGGATCGGATTTGAAGTACGGCAGTCCCGTAATCGCGAGGATAAGTAATCCGACATGGATGATGCCGGATATAATCAAAGGCCCCTTCATTCCTTCGGGGACCTCGGTCCAACGCTGTTTTAAAGTTGCTGCCGCCGCCATGGAGAATCTTCTAATGTCGTTTTATGGCCGATTTATGGAGCCGCTTCGGAAATTAAGGCGACTTTATTAAAACCTGCGCCGTTTATGGTGCCGAGCACTTTCATGACTTTTCCGTAATCTATACCTTTGTCACCACGGATATAAATGCGGCGGTCAGGATTGTCTTCGGTCATCGAGGTCAGGATCGTCACAATACGGTCTTCGGTAACCTCGGTCTCCCCCACAAAGATGCGACCATCTTTGGCTATGGACACTTCAAGCGGCTTGTTGTCTTCGTCGCTGATGGCCTTTGCCTTGGAGTCAGGAAGGTCGATCGGGACACCGGCGGTAAGCAGCGGGGCTGCGACCATGAAGATGATAAGAAGGACGAGCATAACGTCGACCATAGGCGTAACGTTGATTTCCGCCATCGGGCGGCGGCTGCCTCTTCCCCGTCCGGAACGTGTGCCTCCTGTAGACATACCCATGATTAGGCCACCTTCTTCGAACGGCCATTGCTGTCGGCGGATTCAAGATGGCGCGACAGGATGGCGGAGAACTCGTTTACGAAGGCGTCAAGACGCCCGGCGTATTTGTCGAGTTTGCTGGAATAGCCGTTATAGGCGATAACCGCCGGAATAGCGGCGACAAGGCCCAGTGCCGTAACGAACAGAGCTTCGGAAATACCAGGTGCCACAACGGCCAGTGACGTGTTGTTAGAGTGTGCAATAGAGTTGAAGGAGTTCATAATCCCCCAAACTGTACCGAACAAACCGATAAACGGGGCCGTTGAGCCGACGGTTGCAAGGAAGGTCATGCCGCGCTCGAGACGAACCATTTCTCGGGAAATCGCAACGGACATGGCGCGTTCGACACGCTGACGAAGCGAGGCTTGCAGGTTGTCCCGGTCCGGAACACCGCCGGAAACCGTGTTCTGCCACTCTTCCATACCGGCGGAAAAGGTTTTCAAAAGAGGGTCGTGTGGGCTTTTCTTAATGCGTTGGTAGAGCTTGTCCAGCGGCTCGCCGGACCAAAAAGCATCTTCGAATTTGTTCGCGCGGCGGTTCAGTTTGCCCAATGTGGCCTTTTTCTCGAAAATGATCGCCCAGCACCAGACCGATGCGAAAATCAAAATCAAAGCCACCGACTTCACGATGATGTCGGCGTGCATAAACAGCGCGATAACGCTGAGGTCGCCATCGAAATTCTGTCCTGCGGCCATGGCGTCTACTGCGGGGGCTGGGGCTGCTGCTGTCATGTTCGTCTACTACTCCTGTAATTTGGCCCGAATATCCTCGGGAAGGCGCGCGGGTCGACCGTTCAGGTCAACGCCGACTAGCGTAACCGTCATGGAGAAAAGCATAGAATCTTGGCAAAAAATAGACTGATTCAGAATAAAAGAGCTGTTTTTCATCTCTTTTAGAGTGCTTTCGACCCGTAGCAATTGGTCTAGGAAAGCCGGCTTGAAATAGTCCGCGTTAAGGTGCCGTACCACGAACTGGATGCCGGTGGTGTCACGAATGGTCGAGGACTGCAATCCGATGTCGCGAAGGTATTCTGCACGGGCCCGCTCGCACCAGCTAATATACTGGGCGTGATACATAATTCCGCCCGCATCGGTATCTTCGTAATATACCCTGTATTCGCATGTGTGAACGCTCATATGCCTGTCCTTATGGGAATCGATGCGGACAATTTAGGGCGTTATTCGTCTTCAAACAACTGGTCCTGCAATGGTTTTTGCGGCTTGAGACCAAAATATTGATATCCCTTGGCGGAAACAACACGGCCCCGTGGCGTGCGCTGGACAAACCCCTGCTGGAGCAGATAGGGCTCTACCACATCTTCGATAACGTCACGCTGTTCTGAAAGGACGGCGGCAATTGTTTCAATACCCACGGGGCCACCGGAATAATTTTCGATGATAATATTGAGGTAGCGGCGGTCCATGCCATCGAGCCCTGAATTGTCGACGTCAAGTTTCGAAAGTGCGGCGTCCGCCTGCTTTGCACCAATCGTCTTGTTACCATCCACGGCGGCGAAATCGCGCACACGTCTGGTTAGTCGCCCTGCAATACGCGGCGTGCCCCGCGAGCGTTTTGCAATCTCCATTGCGCCATCAGCGTTCAGATCCATGCCAAGGATACGTGCGGAGCGTGCAACGATTTTGGCCAACTCTTCGTGGTTGTAAAATTCCAGACGCAACGGAATACCGAAACGGTCACGCAAAGGATTGGAGAGCAGACCCGAGCGTGTGGTGGCACCGATCAATGTGAAGGGTGGTAGATCAATCTGCACCGATCGCGCGGCTGGCCCCTCGCCTATAATCAGGTCAAGTTTTCTGTCTTCCATCGCTGGATACAAAATCTCTTCCACATGCGTGTTGAGGCGATGGATTTCATCGATAAACAAAACATCGTGCGGCTGAAGATTTGTTAAAATGGCGGCAAGGTCGCCGGCTCGGGCGATAACAGGGCCGGATGTCGCACGGAAACCAACGCCGAGTTCTTTGGCGATGATCTGCGCGAGCGTTGTCTTGCCCAATCCCGGCGGGCCGAACAACAGAACATGGTCCATGCAATCGCCGCGCGATTTTGCCGCGTCGATAAACACTTTCAGATTTTCGCGAAGTTGTTTCTGCCCTGTGAAATCGGAAAGCCTGTCAGGACGCAACGGGTTCTCTTCGAACTTTTCACCGTCCTGTAGTGCTGCCTGAAGAGAAACATGTGTCATGCGCTCAACTCCTTCAGTGCCAGCCTGATCATATCGGATAAGGACAATTCCGCGTTGTCATTCGCCTGCTTTACATGGAGCACGGCCTGAAACGCATCGGTTTTTGCATAGCCAAGATTGACAAGTGCGGACACGGCATCCTGATCGAGCGATACGGGTGCTGTGGCGGCTTTGCCACCTTTTGCTTCAATCTTGGGCGCAGAAATTTGCAGATCGATTTTCCCGGCTTTGTCTTTTAATTCTGTAACAATGCGGAGCGCCAATTTTGGGCCAACGCCGTCTGCTGCCTGAATGGCTGCCTTATCGCCCGATGCAATAGCGAAGCCAATGCGTTCGGCTGGACATGCACCAAGAATGGACATGCCTACGCGTGCGCCTACACCCTGCACGCTCGTTAGAAGCCGGAACCATTGTTGTTCCATTGCGTCTTTGAAGCCGTAGAGATTTATTGCGTCTTCACGCACATGCGTGTCGATAAGAAAGGAAGCGGTATCGCCGGTTTGACCCGCCTGGGCCAGTGTGCGGGGCGAGCAATGCACCAGATAGCCCACGCCCGAAACGTCGAGCAGGATGTAATCGGGTCCAAAGCTATCGATTATACCGGAAAGTTTGCCGATCATCGTGCGGCCCCTGCCATTATACCGCCGAAACGGTTGCGGCTGGCGGCGTGATGGGAATGACAGATGGCGATAGCAATGGCATCGGCTTCGTCCGCACCCAGTGCGCGTCCTACCGTAGGGATCAGCGTACGCACCATCATTTCCACCTGGTCTTTGGTCGCATGGCCATTACCGACAATAGATTTCTTGATCAGGTTGGCGGGATATTCGTGCACGGGCAAACCCATTCGGGCTGGCACCACCATGGCCACACCCCGCGCGCATTGCAGCTTTAACGAGCTTGCGGCGTTCGTGTTCATGAATGTTTCTTCCACGGCAACTTCATCCGGCTGGTGCAATGCAAGCACCTCTTGCATCCCGAAGTCAATCTGCGCCAGACGTTCGGGTAAAGTAAAGTCTGCGTCTGTTTTGATAAGGCCGCAGGTAATAAAACGAAGGCGGTTATCTACCGCCTCGATGATGCCCCAACCTGTTTTTTGTAAACCTGGATCGATACCGAGAATCTTCATGGTTTTAAAATACCACCATGAGAACGGGAGGGGAACAGGCCAAAGGGGAAAAAGCCCCCTTTATGCCATCAAACGTTCCATGATTTCGTCGCTCACCTCGAAATTGGTGAAAACGGCCTGCACATCGTCGTTGTCTTCCAGAAGGTCGATCAATTTCAAGACGTTCTTGGCAGTTTCTTCATCCACCGAAGCGCTGACATTCGGTTTCCAGACAAACCCTGCTTTTTCCGGCTCGCCGAATTTGGCTATCAGGTTATCGCGCACGGCGGCAAAATCGTCGACGGCGCATGTAATTTCATGGGACTCATCGCTGCTCTCCGCATTGTCTGCCCCTGCTTCGATAGCGGCTTCCAGCATTTCATCGGCCGTGGCTTTCGATGCTGGATAAACGATTTCACCGACATGGTCGAACATGAAGGAAACCGAATTCGTTTCGCCAAGATTGCCGCCAAGTTTGGAAAAATAAGAGCGCACATCGGCAACGGTGCGCGTGCCGTTGTCGGTCAGCGCTTCAACGATAACCGCAACGCCGCCCGGCGCGTAGCCTTCGTAGCGGATATTCTTATAATTATCGGCATTGCCGGCGCCGACAGCGGAATCGATGGCGCTTTTGATGCGGCTGTTCGGCATGTTCACGGCGCGGCCAGCCATGATAGCGGCACGCAAGCGTGGGTTGCTATCTGGGTCAGGACCGGAAAGCTTGGCAGCGACAATAATCTCGCGCCCAATCTTGGTAAAAATTTTTGCGCGCTTTGCATCTTGCGCGCCCTTGCGGTGCTGAATGTTTTTAAACTTGGAATGGCCTGCCATTTTACTTATCCATCTATGGTTTTCACGTTTATTTCTTCGCGATTTTCCCCCGAAAGGTCAAGCCCTTCTTCCGTCAGGAAGCCGCCGGATTGCATGGCCCAGAGCTTGGCATAAAGGCCGGGCCGTGCCAGCAGCCCTTCGTGGCTTCCCTGCTCTGCTATCTCCCCCTTCTCAAGTACCAGAATGCGGTCCATGCGGGCAATGGTGGACAGGCGGTGCGCAATGGCGATAACGGTTTTGCCTTTCATGAGGTCGTTCAGCGCGTTTTGTATAAGGCGTTCGGATTCTGAATCCAGAGCGGATGTCGCCTCATCCAAAATAAGAATTGGGGCATTTTTCAAAAGCGCGCGCGCGATAGCAATACGCTGACGCTGCCCGCCTGACAATCTTATCCCGCGTTCCCCGACCAGTGTGTTATAGCCTTCTGCCAATCCAACAATGAAATCATGGGCGTAGGCTTTCTTCGCTGCCTCGATAACCTCTTCATCGGTTGCATCACGGCGGCCATAACGGATGTTTTCCATCAGGCTGCGATGAAACAAGGCGGTGTCTTGCGGGATAACAGCAATGGCATTGCGTAAGGTGTCCTGCGAAACATGCGCGATATTTTGTCCGTCGACCAGAATTTCACCCGCTTCAATATCATGAAGCCGCATCAACAACGCAACCAGCGTGCTCTTTCCTGCGCCCGACGGCCCGACCAAGGCTATTTTTTCTCCGCCGCTTATATCAATATTCAGGTCTTTAAAAACCGGATGGTCTGAAAAGTTGAAATCCACATGGTTGAATTGAATGCGCGCTTCTTTCGCAATCAGAGGCTGGGCATCTTTGTTATCTCTTATGCTGTGCGGACGTGATGTAATCCGAAGAGCATCCGTAATGTATCCCGCCTCGTCCACAAACTGTACGATACCGCCGCCAAGCATCCAGGTGGTACCGGCCAGCATAAGCGAGAGCGATGCGATGCTCGAAGCTTCGCCCAACGTTATCCATTGCTGTGTCCAGCCGTATACAGCCAATGTTGTCATACCGCCGCCCAGCAACACAAGGCAGATGCGGCGCAGATTTTCTATCTGGATCATGGCGCGCGCCAGCTTGCTGGCCCGCTTGCGTTCCTGTTCCGCGTTCGAGGCATGCACCCCTACTTCGTGGCCAAGGCCGGAGAAAAACTTTACGGCCGGCATATTGGTCAGCATGTCCACCACAATCCCCGTAACATGCGCGCGTTCTTCGGAAAAACGCAGCGAGCGGGCACGAATTTTAGGAAGCCTGAACACCAAAGGTGCGGTAACGGCCAGAATGTACACAAAGAGGGCCAGACCATAGATCCAGCTTATCGTGAACATGAAAACCATGTTGAAGATAAACTGTATGATGGCGAACCCTATCTGAAAGCGCACGATGTCGTGCATACGCAAGGCGCTTTCCGCGACCTCCGAGACTTTGCGCGCGATGGCTCCGGCAAAATTATCCTGAAAGTAGGAATGGCTGTGTCCCATTGTATATTGCAGGAAATCAGAACGGATGGCGGATCGCAGGCGCGGCTTCCAGTAAATGATAATATGCGCTGTCCATATATGCGCCAGTTCGCCGATGAGCAGAACCAAGCCTATCGTGCAAAGATATTTTATCGCCTGATCAGGAATTCCTTGCGATGGGTCTACCGTTCGCAAAAGATCTATTACGCGTCCGAACAGGATAAAGGCTACCGGATATCGAACGAAATGCAGGATGTCCTGAATGAAAAACAGGCCCCACAGCCACGGCGTTTTCTGCCAGACATATCTCACAAACCCCAAAAAATTCTGGGGCAAGGGTTTATCTGCTTGCGGAACTTCGAATTTCACCAACGGCATGGCATCACACGGCGGGAATATAATTGTGTAGTCTTGGCCCCACGCGAATGGGTTCGATCCGCACGCACTGGCCACGTGAATTGGTTTCAATGAATGTGCCGCAGAACGTGGCTTCACCATCGGCGGGAACCATGCGCTCGCTCGGTGTGTGCTTTACAAAACGATGTACGGAAATATCCTTGCGAACGCCGATGACAGAATCGTAATCGCCGGTCATGCCTGCATCGCTTTGAAATCCTGTTCCTGCCGGGAATATCTGGCAGTCTGCCGTAGGCATGTGTGTGTGCGTACCTACAACGGCACTCACGCGGCCATCGACGTAATGAGCGAATGCCATCTTTTCCGATGTTGCCTCTCCGTGCAGGTCTACGAAGATGGCGTCAACATTCCGGCCAATCTGATATTCGCGCAGAACTTCGTCTATTCCTGTAAACGGGCAGTCCAGGTTCTCCATGAACAGACGGCACAGCGCATGAGCGATGAGCACTTTCTCGCCTTCCGCCGTTGTAAACAGGTAGGACGAATTCCCCATGGTGCCTTTTGGAAAGTTACACGCGCGGAGCAATTTGGGATCACGAACTATGTAGGGAATAATCTCGCGTTGATCCCACACATGATTGCCGGTCGTGATGCAATCGGCGCCGGACTCATAAAGCTCTTTGCACACTGCCTCGGTAACGCCAAAACCATGAGCGGCGTTGTCCGCATCAATGACGCAGACATCGATTTTCAAATCTTTTTTCAGTTTAGGCAGATGCTTGGCAACGGCATCGCGTCCGGAACGACCCATGACATCACCAACAAACAAAATACGCATTCTTTTTCTTTCTAGATCTTAAAATTCTGGACACCCTGCGGCGTGATAATCATATCCATCTTCTGGTCATGCTCTTCTACGGGAAGATTGAATAGAACAGCCTGGGATGCATAAGCGATACCAATCACAAGGACATCCTTGGTTTTACGAAGCGCTGCTATCGTCGCATCATAATGGCCACCGCCGCGCCCGAGCCTGCTGCCCTTGCGGTCAAATGCCAGCAACGGGACAAGAACGATATCCGGCACAACCAGTTGCTCTTCCGGTGGTACAAAAACCCCGTAGCTGCCTTTTGCGAGATCGCCCTTCCCATCCCATTTGGAAAAGGTCATTTCCCGCGAGGCACGGCTGGCAATCGGCAAGGCAACTTCGATCCCCCGCTTCAAAAGGTCGTCGATGATATATCGGACATCTATTTCATTATCCATGGGCCAGTATGCGGCAACCACCTGCCCGGGGCGGGGGTTCGCATGCTCCATGAACAATCCGGCAATTGCCTCGACATCCTCGTCTTCGGCGCGGATACGGTCACGATGCAGCATGGCCTGCTCGCGCAGTTCTTCTTTTTCAATCATGAGGAAGGTTGTACAGGAAAAAATAAAGCGCCGCGAGTACCGTGTCCAAAACGGAATTCACATGTGGCCCTGAAAAACAGGTGGGCCCCAAAATAACCGGACCAAGATCCGGTCAGCGTCAGGTCCCTAATGCGAACTATTATCGGCCTCTGGAATTAAGTTGGATTCACGAGTACCGCAGCTAAACTCTATTATAGCATAGATAGTCCGGAAGGCCTAGAAGCCAAGTACCGGCTGGATCAGCGGAATTCCGTCATGCAGCATTTCTTTTTTGTGCCTGGCTTCTTTTTCCAGGTCCTCGGCCGTTTTTTCAGCTGGTGGCTTACCGCTGTCAACATATGCCTTGATTTCGCAGCCGCCGAGAACGGCCAGACCGAGCGCTGCGGGAACGCCCCATTCGATGGCAAGAGAGCCAACTTTTTCTTTAAAACACATTATACACCTCCTAATT
>JAPJRC010000104.1 GCA_030824805.1 Micavibrio sp. | reverse complement strand
TCCTTTGATTTGCTGTAGGTAATAAGGACGTCCGCGCCTTCCTCGGCCAGCTTGATGGCAGTAGCGGCTCCGATACCGCGGGCGGCTCCGGTGACGATGGCGGTTTTGTTTTGTAGTTTCATAGGTGTGTTCCTTTTAAATTGTTAAACGATAAAGAACCACATGATAAGTATATTTCAATATTTCAAGATTATTGAAGTAATAAATTTTATCATTTATTTTCAATATCTTGTATTATAATCTCAAAAGGAAGCCGTGATCAAACGATAATCGTAACTTGATCCGTCGCTAAAAATGCAGCCCTTAAACGGTTCAGAATGGCGTAATAGCTCCAAACCGCTCTGTCTGACAAAACGCTCCATCTCTTCCGGTTCGTAACCGCAAATCAGGTAAGTGCCCGAATGGCCGTGCCACAACTGAATGGATTTTTCGCCGCGATCTTTTGGCATATAGGTAAAAGCCACCATAGCTTTTTTGTGCAGCACCCGTTTTGTTTCAGTAAGAAAATGCTGCACCATTTCAGGCGTGAAATACTCCAGAAGCCCTGAGCTTAAAACCATATCGACGCAATGGTTTTCCAGCGGCCAATGGTCTTTGCCGGCGTCACACTTGATCAACAATTCGGTGATATCCCGCGCAGCCGCCACCGCCATCATATCTTCGGTGAAATCGAGGCCTACGATCCGGCAGGGAAGGGCATCGTAGATCTGTTGCGCGAGAAGGCCCGTGCCGATACCGATATCGGCGATCACGGGGTCCTGTTTGTCCATTTGCCCGAGAAGCCGGATCGCTTCTTTGGCAACCTCATCGGCGGCGCTGTATTTGTTTTCCGTAACCTCTGTTTCGTACAACGGTGACCAGCGCGCAAACATTCGCCGCGCGGCCCACCGTTGATAACGTGATTGAAACTTCGAAAACATGTCCGATTCTACCCCTGAAAAAAGCGCGGCGAAAAGCATCTATCGCCATTCATCCCGTTGAAAAAAAGCTGGAAGCAGGTGGGCCGGTGCGATACATCTAAAACTCGTTTTTGATAACTCGAAATGCACAGGAAAGATCATGGCCGACGCAGCCCGCGCCCAGAACAACATCACCGTAACCCTGCCTGATGGCGCGACGCGCACCTATCCGGCAGGCACGACGGCGATGGAGGTTGCCGAGAGCATTTCTAAAAGTCTTGCAAAAGCCGTGGTGGCCGCAAAGATTGACGGCCAGTTGTCAGACCTGTCTTTGCCGATTGAAAAGGACGTCTCTCTTGCGCTGGTCAAGCGCGAGGATGCTGAAGGGCTGGAGCTGATCCGCCATGACTGCGCCCACGTTCTGGCCGAAGCGGTGCAGACTTTGTTCCCCGGTACGCAAGTGACAATCGGGCCTAACATCGAAAACGGATTCTTCTATGACTTCGCGCGCAACGAGCCTTTCTCGACAGACGATTTCGCCGCCATCGAAAAAGAGATGAAGAAAATTGTCGAGCGCGGATCGCCGTTCACACGCGAAGTGTGGGACCGGGATGAGGCGATCAAGTACTTCAAGGGCAAGGGCGAGAATTTCAAGGCAGAGCTCATTCAGGACCTGCCGGAAACCGAGAGCATCAAGATTTACAAGCAGGGCGACTGGCTCGATCTGTGCCGCGGCCCACACATGAAAACCACGCGCGATGTCGGCACGGCGTTTAAATTGATGAAAGTCGCTGGAGCCTACTGGCGCGGCGATTCCTCCAAGGCCATGCTGACGCGTATCTACGGCACGGCCTGGCGCAACCAGCAGGAGCTGGATGCGTATCTGCACCAGTTGGAAGAAGCAGAAAAACGTGACCACAGAAAGCTTGGCAAAGAACTTGAATTGTTCCACATGCAGGATGAGAGTCAGGGCTCTGTATTCTGGCATCCGAAAGGCTGGACGATCTGGGTTGCGCTCGAAGCCTATATGCGTCGCCGCCTGCGTGACGGCGGTTATCAGGAAGTGAAAACGCCGCAATTGATGGACGCACGTTTCTGGGAAGCGTCGGGCCACTGGGGCAAATACCGCGAGAACATGTTCGTCGTTCCCGATGTTGTTCCAAACACGGAAGAGGGCGGCAAGGTTTTCAAGGAAGAGCCGAAGCATTTCATGGCGCTGAAGCCGATGAACTGCCCCGCGCACGTGCAGATTTTCAAACAGGGTATCAAGTCCTACCGTGACCTGCCGCTGCGTCTTGCCGAATTCGGCTGCTGCCACAGAAACGAAGCGCACGGCGCGCTGCACGGTTTGATGCGCGTACGCCAGTTCACCCAGGACGATGCGCACATCTTCTGCCGTGAAGACCAGATCATGGAAGAATGTGTGAAGTTCTGCGAACTCACGAAAGCTATCTACAAGGATCTTGGCTTTGACGATTATACGGTTAAGCTGGAGACGCGTCCCGATAACCGCATCGGCTCCGATGAATTGTGGGACAAGGCAGAAAAAGGCCTCGAAGATGCGCTTAAGAAGCTCGATATGCCGTATGTCCTTTCGCCCGGCGATGGCGCGTTCTACGGACCCAAGCTTGCATTCATCGTCCGCGATGCTATCGGCCGTGAATGGGGCTGCGGTACAATCCAGCTGGACTTCAATCTGCCGGAACGTCTTGACGCGCTGTATACGGCAGAAGATGGCTCACGCCAGCGCCCCGTCATGCTGCACCGTGCAGTGCTTGGCTCCATCGAGCGCTGGATCGGAATCATGATCGAAAACTATGCGGGTAAGCTACCCCTGTGGCTTTCGCCTGTGCAGTGTGTGGTGGCTACGATTACGTCCGAAGCAGACGAGTATGCGAAAGAAGTTTTGGCAGAGCTCAAGGCCAAGGGTATCCGCGCCGAGCTAGATGTCCGCAACGAAAAGATCAACTACAAGGTACGCGAGCATTCGTTGCAGAAGGTCCCGTTCCTGTTCGTGGTCGGTAAACGCGAAGCGGAAGAGCGCAATGTGGCGATCCGCCAGCTTGGCTCCGACGGACAGACGATCAAGAATGTCGATGTTGCCATCGAAGACCTGCAACTGGCCGCACAACCGCCGTATTAATCCGCAATGGCTGTTAAGAAGCGATATCTGCTGGCAGGGCTTTTTACCCTGCTGCTGATATTGCCTGTTGCTGCCTTTTATATTCGTTACGAAATAATCGTCAGCCATATGAAGAACGATCTTGGCTATGATGGCGCAAAGGCCAATGCGGTAAAGCATGCCTTAGCAGCGGCTGAACTGTATGGCGTTTTGCGAACAATCGTTGGGCCTGTACAGGCTGAACATACCACCCTGACCCTTGGAGCCATAAACGAGTATATCGAAAGAGTAACAAAGCTGCCCAAACCGGATTCTCCTCGTGAAGTCATGAAGGATATGTTTAATAATTTGGCGGGTGTTACGGCAAAAGAATGGCAGATTGAAAGCAGCATCTCACAAAGCACGCTGCAAATCCTATTGATGCTCGCCGAACGTGGTGTTCTTGTAATTTCTCGAGATGATAACCCCTTTTACACGGGGCAACCCCGCCCGTTGGACCCTGTTGTGAAAACGGCTTTGGCTTGGTTGAATGAATGTAAAAGCCAGATTAAAAGTAAGATACGGGCAGACCTGCTCGGCTGGCCGCAAATGGAACATGGAAAACAAAACGCCATATAGTTACAGGGAAGACGCATTGGTGCCTTCCTTTGACGATTCACATCCGCTGCTGGTGTTCGATGGGGTATGTGTTCTTTGTTCCGGCGGCGCGGCAGAAATGATGCGTTGGGACAGGCAGGAAAAATTCCGTTACGCCACCGCCCAATCCAAAATTGGCAACGCGCTGTTGCGGCATTACGGTTGCGACGCCGTGACTTTCAACACAGTATTGCTGGTTGTGAACGGCAGGGGCTATACCAAATCTGACGCGTATATAGAAATCGCCCGCCAGTTGGGCGGCCTGTGGACGCTGATGGCGGTTCTGGCCGTTATACCCAAATCCATACGCGACCCGCTCTATGACTGGAAAGCGCGCAACCGTTATAAGTGGTTTGGCAAGACCGATTACTGCAAATTGTTGCCCGATCGTTACAACCGGTTGATTATTGACCGCTAACACGGGTGCGTGAGGGCCAAATTCGCTTGAAATCAGGCCTGAAAGCGCCTAGAAATGGCGGAACTAACCGCTCTTGGAGCGGTTATTTTACCTTGAACAACTGATGGAGATTGTCCCATAGCCAGACCACCTATGAATAACATGCCGCCGCGTCGCCAGCCTGATGCCGACGGCCCCCGCGTCAACGAACAAATTCGCGTTCCCAAAATCCGCCTGATCGATGAAACCGGTGAGATGGTCGGTGTTGTTACCGTACAGGAAGGGATACGCCGTGCGGATGCCGCTGGTCTGGATCTGGTTGAAGTTTCTCCGAACGCCGAGCCGCCTGTCTGCAAGATTCTGAACTACGGCAAGTACAAGTATGAAATGCAGAAGAAGGCCAACGAGGCCCGTAAGAAGCAGAAAGTGATCGAGATCAAGGAAATCAAGATCCGCCCTGGTATCGAACAGCACGATTATGAAGTTAAGCTCAAGGCCGCTAAAAAGTTTCTTGAGAACGAAGACAAGGTGAAGGTTACGCTTCGTCTGCGCGGCCGCGAAATGGCGCACATCGATCTGGCCATGCAGGTGCTTAACCGCCTGAAGGCCGACCTTGCGGATTTCGCCAAAGTGGAGCAGGAACCGAAAATGGAAGGCAAGCAGGCCATCATGATGCTGGTGCCAAGCAAGGCTCCGGCGGCGACAGCGCCGCAAAAGCCGGCTGAATAGAAAAGCC
>JAPJRC010000103.1 GCA_030824805.1 Micavibrio sp. | reverse complement strand
GGGTAAGGGAATTTCCGATAATTCAACCCAGCGACGCTTGCCGCCGACAATGATGTGCGTTTTATGAGTCTGCGGCTTGCCTTCGGCCATGGCATCCCGCGCCATTTCCTTGGGGCTGCGTCCCTGACCTTTTTGCGAGATTGCAATTTCCATCTGATTTTCGCGAATGGCCGCAGGATCGCAATTCAGCATCAGGCCATAGGCTTTGTTGACCCAGATCAGGTCCGCCGTGCTGTCGCGCAGCCAGACCGGAACAGGGTGCATATCGAGCGCCGTCTGGATAAAATCCAGTTGTTGCTGTGCCGTTTCGCGCCCGCGCTTCAGCGCCGCGAGTGTGTCATCCTCTTCAGAAATATCTTCTGCCCAAAGGATGCGAAATTTATCGGTGCCGCCAATGGCGGTGCCCGCCGCGCCGCGTAGACGCAAAATAAGGTTTTTGCCTTCGACGCGCACCTTGATGGAGAAAGGCCTGCCTTCTTGTTCCAGCGCCAGAAACTGTCCTTCAAGGGCGGCAGAATCGCCGGTTTCCAAAACGCTTTGCACATCCTCGATGGTTTTGATTCCGGAAAGTCCAAGAAGCGCGCAGAACCCATCGCTATAGGCCACACTGCCGTCATCGTTGAAACCGCAATATTCGCCCGGAAACGCGTTTAGAAACGCCTCGAGCCGCGCTTTTTCCAGCACGAGCTGGTCATGGCCCGTGAGCGGTGCGAGCAGGCTGGAAAACAGCGAGGGTTTTTGTGCGGTTTGCTTCGGCATAATTTGGTTAATTTTACGGGCGAAGCGGAACGAAAGAAACAGGAAAGTTGCAGATAATGAAACCCGCTACAAAATCACTGTCCTGTTACCGTGCAGGAAAATGCGGCGTTCGGTGTAAAGCCGGACGGCGCGGGCCAAGACGCGGCTTTCTATATCGCGTCCTATTTGCTGCATCTTTTCGGGAAGCTGGGCATGATCCACATCCTCCACGCCTTGCGCAATAATCGGGCCTTCATCTAGGTCTTCGGTCGCGAAATGCGCGGTGGCGCCTATAATTTTAACGCCGCGCTCATACGCCTGATGATAGGGCTTTGCCCCTTTGAATCCGGGCAGGAAAGAGTGGTGGATGTTAATGATGCGGCCAGCATATTTGCTGCACATTTCCTGCGGCAAAATCTGCATATAACGCGCCATCAGGATAAGCTCAGAGCCGGTTGTTTCGATCAACTCTTCAATCTGTTTTTGCTGCGCTTTCTTGTTATCGCCCACGGGGTAGTAGTGATAGGAAATGCCGTTAGTACTGGCCAAAGGTGCCAGATCGTTATGATTGGAAGCCACGGCCGTAATGTCTATGGAAAGCGCACCAGTCCGCCAGCGGTATAACAGGTCGTGCAGGCAGTGGTCCGCTTTGGAAACCAGGATAAGAGTGCGCACTGGCGCGCCCAAATCACAGACTTCCCATTCCATGTGGAATCTTCCGGCGATTTCTGGAAAGCGGTCGTTGAAGCCTGAAAGACAGCCGTCCTCCAATGCCCGAAAAACCACTCGCATAAAGAAGCGGCCAGAGAATGGGTCGAAGAATTGGGAAGATTCTTCAATATTGCATTGGTTGTTCGAAAGGGTTGTCGCGACGGCGGCAACTATGCCCGGCTGGTCGACACAATGGAGGCGTAAGACATGCATGCACCGATCCAACACTGTCTTCGGAACCACGTCAACGGGGAGAATCGATACGATGGGAACTGTCTACAACGAAGGGCGCGCTATGGCCCGCACGCCCGCACCGGTGCAGACGTGCATTTGTTTTCAGAATCAGATTGCGGAAATGACCCTGAAATGATTCACAAGGCAGCCCGCGGCGGACAATCGTATCGAATCGGCGGATTTTCTGGGACCGGGCGTTTCGAAGCAGGCAAAATCATGCGTCTGAATCGGTTCTTTTGAACCATATGATGACCCGGTGCGCCGGGTCATGGGGATCTAGCCGATGTTTGCGCTCGGGCCTTTGTGCCGGGAGAGCAGCGCCAGCTGATCCGTGAGCTTCTCCTGCAAGCGCACTTTCACATCGTCCGGGAGGACGTTTCCGAAGGCAGCATTACCCTCAGTAGACAGACAAGTCCTGCAACGTTTGGCCACAACACTTCCATAAATATCGTCCGGGTTGGTGTACATGCTCAGTGTACCCTTAGCAAAGCCAAGGGCCCAGCTAGACAGGAAAGCCTTGGGGTCGATACCGGCCTGATTCAAGGCCTCGGGATTGTAGGCGCGGCTGTTGTTGCCATTAACCTCGTCAAGAATATCCAGCAGCGGCAGATGCGAAGCGTGGCTTTTGGCCGGGTCGGCTATCTCCGATGCGATCTCCAGAAACTTTTCGTTCAATCTGGTCATAAAACAACCCCTCTTTTTGGGAGGGGTTGTAACAATATTTCTAGTATTACGTCAATAAAATTAGTAGCGATACTGGTCGCTCTTGAACGGGCCTTGCTGTTCCACGCCTATATAGTCAGCCTGCGCCTTCGTCAGTTTGGTCAGCCTGGCGCCCAGTTTTTCAAGGTGGAGCATGGCCACTTTCTCGTCCAGATGCTTGGGCAAAACGTAGACTTTCTTCTCGTACTTGTCGGCGTTGTTCCAAAGTTCGATCTGGGCCAGCGTCTGGTTGGTGAAGGAAGAGGACATAACGAAAGATGGGTGGCCTGTAGCGCAGCCCAGGTTTACGAGGCGGCCTTCCGCCAGCAGGATGATGCGCTTGCCGTCCGAAAACTCGACTTCATCAACCTGCGGCTTGATGTTGTGCCATTTCATGTTGCGCAAACCTTCGACCTGGATTTCGTTGTCGAAGTGGCCGATGTTGCAAACGATGGCGCGGTCTTTCATGCCGCGCATGTGATCCACCGTGATAATGTCGATGTTGCCCGTCGTGGTTACGAAAATGTCGGCGCGGGGCACGGCGTCTTCCATCGTCACGACTTCATAGCCTTCCATACAGGCCTGCAGCGCGCAGATCGGGTCGCATTCCGTGACCAGAACGCGAACGCCCTGGGAGGCCAGGGATTCTGCGGAACCTTTGCCGACATCGCCGAAACCGGCGACCACGGCCACTTTACCGGCCAGCATAACGTCTGTTGCGCGGCGGATACCGTCCACCAGCGATTCGCGGCAGCCATATTTGTTGTCGAACTTGGATTTCGTCACCGAGTCGTTGACGTTGATGGCGGGAACCATCAGCGTGCCTTTTTTGGCCATTTCGTACAGGCGCAGCACGCCCGTGGTCGTTTCTTCGGATATACCCTTCACGTCCTTCATCAGGTCCGGGTAGTCCTTGTGCATGATAGCGGTCAGGTCGCCGCCGTCATCGAGGATCATGTTGGCCGTCCAGCCATCCGGTCCTTTGATCGTCTGGTGGATACACCACTCGGCTTCCTCGTTCGTCTGGCCTTTCCAAGCGAAAACGGCGCAGGTGCCTTTGGCGGCAATCGCGGCGGCGGCGTGGTCTTGTGTCGAGAAAATGTTGCAGGAAGACCAGCGAACGGTTGCACCAAGCGCTTCCAGCGTCTCGATCAGAACGGCCGTCTGAATGGTCATGTGGAGGCAGCCGGCGATACGCGCGCCTTTAAGGGGCTGGGATTTGCCGTATTCTTTGCGGAGCGCCATCAGGCCCGGCATTTCCGTTTCTGCGATAACGATCTCTTTGCGGCCCCATTCAGCGAGGCTTATGTCTTTGACTTTATAGTCATTTTCTACGGTTTTTGCGACGGCGGACATAAATATGCTCCTATATGTGTATCAATTCAGTGTTCATTAAGAATTACGGGGTAAGACTTAAGGTCGGAACAGTTTAAATGCAAGCCGCAATTAACAGAACAATGAATACACCTGATTTCAACGCCGAAGCGGCTGCGCCGCGCTATGGCTATGAGCCAAGCCCTGTGAATCCGCGGGCTTTCCTCATCCACAAATTATCGGAAGACGGCCATCGCGCACCCATTGTTGTGGGCGATTATACGATCCTCGATGCGGGTGAAGATATCGCCTTTGCCGAAAAGAAAGTGATGAACCTTATCTCTCTTCTGAACGGCCGTAAGAATTTGGTCCAGCTGGGCCATGAAACTGGCACCCGCGTGCTTTACAAAATTGTCACTGAATCGGATGACGAGGGAAAGGCGCGCGTTGTGTTTTACAATCTCGGAAAAGAAGGGGTCTCAGTAGAGAACGCCATGTTCCGGATAGAAAAGGACGAAAATGTTACTTAAGGAAATTTGTGAAGGTTTTGCTGCCATCAACAGCGATCCGAAGTTTGTCCGCACGCTGAACGCGGAAGCGACTGTTACGCCACAAGCGCCTAAGCCTTCCCTGTAAGGTTCAGGATCTGTCTATATCCCGGTGCTCGATAGCGACCGGGACGTTCTTTTCTGCGGCCCAGGCCGCCATTTTTTCTGCAACATAAACCGATCTGTGCTTACCGCCCGTGCATCCGAAAGCAACGGTGAGATAGCTTTTGCCTTCGTGCGTGTAGCGCTCCAGCAGGGGGCCCAGCAAGTCTTTGAAACGGCGCAGGAAATCTCCCAGAGCTGAATCCTCTTCTATATAATCCTGTACCGGCTGATCCTTGCCGGTCATAGGGCGCAGCTTGATATCCCAATGGGGGTTTTTCAGGAAACGCACGTCCATCACGATATCTGCCTCGCGGGGCAGACCGTTTTTAAAGCCGAAGGACATTAGTGTGACCATCAGGCGGCGGCCCTTGTTCTCCTCGAAATAGCCGGAGATGATCCTGCGCAAATCGTGTATTGAAAGATCGGTTGTGTCGATGATGGGGTCTGCAATTTCCCGCAGCGGGAAAAGCAACGAAAGCTCTTTCTTAATGCCAGCGCTTACAGGGCGATCGCCAGCGAGAGGATGGCGGCGGCGGGTTTCGGTAAATCTTTGCTGCAGTTTTTCTTCATCGCAGGTGATGAAAATCAGGCGCGCACCAAGGG
>JAPJRC010000102.1:1251-4990 GCA_030824805.1 Micavibrio sp. | reverse complement strand
TCGGATATATTGCGCTTACACACGTGCCCTAGATTTCTTTTCATCCAATCACGGATGACAACGGAGGAAATCGAAATGTTTGCACACCAAGAACTCATCAACGAAATGCCGAAACTCGAAAAATTTGCGCGCAAGCTGACACGCAACGAAAGCGAAGCTTCTGACCTTACACAATCGACGCTGCTGCGCGCGCTGGAAAAAGCTGATTACTTCCAAACCGGCACAGATTTGTTCAAATGGTCTTCCAAGATCATGTACAATATTTTTGTCACGGAATACCGCCGCAAGACGAAATTCGAAAGCCAGTACGATCCGGAATTGCAAATCGCAAATATGTCGGTCGATGCTGAGCAGGAAAACAAATCCGAAGTCGCCGCCATGGGCCGCGCAATGGCGCACCTGTCAGAAGAACACAAAGAAGTTCTCATTATGGTTTGCGTAAAAGGCATGCAATATCAGGAAGTGGCAGAAGTTATGAACATTCCGGTAGGAACGGTTCGTTCGCGTCTGAGCCGCGCCCGCGCCCAGCTCATCGCGTTGATGGACGGCGAAGCTTCCCCTCATTACGCACCGTCGGTTGACGAGATGTATCAATACGACACACGCAAAGCTGCGTAAGCGTCACGGTTAAAACGCAAGCCCCCGGCTTCCTCCGCCGGGGGTTTTGTTTTGCGCAAAAAATGGGTGGTTCAAATGAACCAAGGATCACTTGCTTAAATGGTTCTAAGTCTTTGGAGGAAATGGTGGGCGGTACAGGGATTGAACCTGTGACCCCTTGCGTGTCGAGCAAGTGCTCTACCGCTGAGCTAACCGCCCATAAAAGGCAATGCGGTAAAACGCCTGATTTCTAAAAAGCTGGCTGCGGGAAGAGGATTTGAACCTCTGACCTTCAGGTTATGAGCCGACACGAACATAACCCAACCAATTGAAAAAACGGCGTAATTTCTTATTGGGGGAATATATGGGTAAGTAAGTGGGTAAGTCAAGCGCTATGATGATGGGCTTATAAACTTTTAAAAAGGCCATAAATAGGGTCTTCGGCTTTACGCCCCATAATCTGCGCCGGGATGATTGTCTTATAGAAGATGTGGGGTTTTCTCCCCTCGCCTTGCTTGAAGAAAACGCCTGAAATAGCGTCAATAAATGCTCTTTAGAGCAATTTTTATTCAATTCAAACAGAAGCTTATTTAGTGCTTGCTTTTTGGTTCTTCATTCCTTAGAAAGACCCCTGTCTTGCCTTGAACGGCTTTCATTGCGTCCCGTTCGTCTAGAGGCCTAGGACACCTCCCTTTCACGGAGGCGACACGGGTTCGACTCCCGTACGGGACGCCAATTTCTTCAAATATAAATGCGTATTTTTTTGAAATATGTGGCTTAAAAAGCTGATATTGTCGCGATAACCGCAACAATAAAAAAATATGAAAAAAACAGATTTAACAGAAAGAGATATTTGTACCAAGTTTATTACTCCTGCCATCGTTAATGCTGGCTGGGACATTCAAACACAGGTGCTCGAAGAGGTTGGCTTTACCAAAGGACGGGTCATCGTCCGTGGTCGTTTGCACACGCGCGGCGAAGCAAAGCGTGCCGACTATGTTCTCTATCATAAGCCTAATCTGCAAATCGCTCTGATAGAAGCCAAAGACAATAATCACCGCGTTGGCGATGGGATGCAACAAGCCCTGTCTTATGCTGAGGCTTTAGATATTCCCTTTGTATTTTCCAGCAATGGAGATGGCTTCTTGTTCCATGACAAAACGGGCACAGGATCTTCGGTGGAAACCGAACTGAAGCTGAATGAATTTCCATCTCCTGACGATCTATGGCACCGCTATTGCCGATGGAAAGGGTACGCCCAGGCAGAAAAAGAAACCGTTGAAACGCCTTACTATGACGACGGCTCTGGCCGTGCACCTCGCTATTATCAGGCAAATGCTATTAATCGCACAGTGGAAGCCGTTGCTAAGGGCCAAGACCGTATCCTGCTGGTTATGGCCACGGGTACGGGTAAAACCTACACAGCTTTTCAGATCATTTACCGTCTGTGGAAAGCAAAGCGCAAAAAGCGCATCCTGTTTCTAGCCGACCGCAACATTCTGGTCGATCAAACCAAGAATAATGATTTCAAGCCTTTTGGCGCGGCGATGACTAAGATTGCCAAGCGTCAGGTCAATAAGGCTTTTGAGATATACCTGTCTCTTTATCAGGCCGTAACAGGCACTGAAGAAGAGAAAAATATCTACAAGCAATTCTCACCAGACTTCTTCGATCTGATTGTTGTCGACGAGTGTCATAGAGGCAGTGCTGCCGAAGATAGTTCTTGGCGAGAAATTCTCGAATATTTTTCATCAGCAACACACATCGGCCTAACAGCGACGCCCAAAGAAACAAAGGATGTTTCAACAACATACTACTTTGGCGATGCCATATACACCTATTCCCTAAAGCAAGGAATTGAAGACGGATTCCTTGCGCCTTACAAAGTCGTGCGCATTGACTTTGATAAAGATTTGCAAGGTTGGCGTCCTGAAAAGGGCAAGCTGGATAAACATGGCAACGAAATCGAAGACCGTATCTACAATACAAAAGACTTTGACAAGAAGCTTGTGTTGGAAAAACGCACGGAGGCTGTTGCCCGTAAGGTAACACAGTTTCTTGAAGCCACTGATCAATATCAAAAAACCATAATTTTTTGCGACAATATTGACCATGCCGAACGTATGCGCCAAGCCCTGGTGAACCTAAATCCTGATCGCGTCCGAGAAAACCGCAAATACGTCATGCGGATAACGGGTGACGATGACGAAGGCAAGGCAGAGCTTGATAACTTTATTAACCCCGAAAGTCGCTACCCTGTTATTGCCACCACGTCAAAGCTGATGACAACCGGCGTGGATGCTCAAACGTGTAAGCTGATTGTTCTAGACCAGCGCATCCAGTCCATGACCGAGTTTAAGCAGATTATCGGGCGCGGCACGCGTATTAATGAAGATTATAATAAATACTGGTTTACCATCATGGACTTCAAAAAAGCGACCGAGCTTTTTGCTGATCCAGACTTTGACGGCGAACCAGTGCAAATATATGAGCCTAAGGGCCAAGAACCGCCAGTACCGCCTGACGAACCTGTAGAAGGCGGCCCTAAAGGGCAGCCAGAACCTATAGAAGGTGGGCCACCTTTTCCGCCTTATGGAGGTGGCATCATCAGTGATCCGCCAATAAAACCTACGAAATTCATAGTCAATGATGTGGATGTGTATGTTCTGGCCGAACGTGTTCAGTTTTATGGGCCGGATGGTAAGTTGATTACCGAAAGCCTGCACGATTATACCCGCACCTGTGTCCGTAAGAACTACGCCACGATGAACGATTTCATTCGGCGCTGGTCGGCAGCTGATCGTAAAAAGGCGATCATCGATGAGCTGGCACAGCAAGGCGTGTTGTGGGAGCCATTGGCGCAGGAAGTCGAAAAGAAGCTCAACAAAAAGTTGGATGCGTTTGACCTGGTTTGTCATGTCGCTTTTGATCAGCCGCCTTTATCCAGGCGCGAACGTGCAGAGAATGTCAAAAAGCGCAATTATTTTGCCAAATATGGTGAACCCGCGCGCAAAGTGTTGGAGGCCTTGCTCGACAAGTATGCCGACACAGGTATTGAGCATATCGAAGACATAAAGGTGTTACAGATCGATCCCCTAAGTCGTCTTGGTACACCGCCAGAGCTAGTCAAGCCATTCGGTGG
>JAPJRC010000102.1:0-1241 GCA_030824805.1 Micavibrio sp. | reverse complement strand
ATTCGGTGGAAAAGATGGTTATCTCAAGGCCGTCAAAGACCTTGAAGACGAATTATACGGGTAAGGAAAATTAAGTATGTCTACCAGCAATACCATTAAATCCATCCAGGATATCATGCGCAAAGACGTGGGCGTTGACGGTGACGCGCAGCGTATTAGCCAGCTTGTCTGGATGATATTCTTGAAGATCTTTGATGATAAAGAGACAGAATGGGAATTACTGGATGATAAATATCGCTCCCCCATCCCTGAAAAATATCGTTGGAGAAGCTGGGCCGCCGATGCCGAAGGCATTACCGGCGAAGAACTGAAAGACTTTGTCGATAACAAACTTTTCCCTGCGCTTCGTGAATTGCAGGCCAAAGGCAAAGATCAGCGTGCCTATGTCATACGAAATGTCTTTGAAGATGCCTATAACTATATGAAGTCTGGGCAGCTTCTCCGGCAGGTCATTAATAAAATCCAAGAAGGCATAGACTTTAACAAGGCGCAGGAACGCCATCTGTTTGGTGAAATTTACGAACAGATTTTAAAAGACCTTCAAAATGCAGGCAATGCAGGTGAATATTACACGCCCCGCGCCGTCACTGAATTTATGGTACGGATGGTAAATCCCAAACTGGGGGAGCAAGTTCTTGACCCTGCCTGCGGTACGGGCGGCTTCCTGACTTGCGCGATTGAGCATATCCGTAAGAAGCAGGTCAAGACAGCAGAAGATGAGAAAGTTCTGCAAGACAGTATTCATGGCGTTGAGAAAAAGCCATTACCACATCTGCTTTGCACAACCAATATGATCCTGCATGGGATCGAAGTGCCGTTTAATATTCGCCATGATAACACGTTGTCAAAACCGCTTATCAGCTATACGCCTAAGGATCGCGTTGATGTAATCGTTACGAATCCGCCTTTTGGCGGTATGGAGGAAGACGGTATTGAGACCAATTTCCCCGCTGCGTTCCGCACTCGTGAAACGGCTGATTTATTCCTCGTTCTAATTATGCACTTGCTGAAAGACGGTGGCCGCGCGGCACTAGTTTTGCCAGACGGCACATTGTTTGGCGAAGGCATCAAGACACGGATCAAAGAAAAATGGCTGGAAGAGTGTAACCTTCACACCATCGTGCGCTTACCGAATGGTGTTTTTAACCCCTACACGGGCATAAAAACAAACCTACTATTCTTTACCTGACCCGCCCCCTATAAATGAGTCCATGGCAGGAGTGAATCCGGCTAATGTATGG
>JAPJRC010000101.1 GCA_030824805.1 Micavibrio sp. | reverse complement strand
GTGAATCATAGGACGTGCCGGGCTGGTCATCCGCGCCGGGCGGTTTCGGGGCGATTTCAGCCTCACCGCGGTTTACGGATTTTTCGGCTGGCGCAGGCGCGGCGCCGGAATCCATCGCCATCGGATCGGTCTCGTTTTTCAGCGTGTAGCTGGGCTCCGAAAGCGGCACAGCCTCAACGGACTGCGCGTTTGCGGGGAAGGCGGCCATCGCAATGGCCGCAACACATACCGTTATGAGGATCGCCTGTTTCATGGCCCCTATTATATCGTCGCCGTGTCGATCACGAAACGATATTTTACATCGCTCTTCATAAGGCGTTCATACGCCTCGTTGATCTGGTCGGCGCGGATGACCTCGATTTCCGAGACAATGCCGTGTTTGGCGCAGAAATCGAGCATTTCCTGCGTTTCCCTGATGCCGCCGATCAGCGAGCCGGAGAAATTGATGCGCTTCATCACCAGCGGGAAGAGGGAGATGGAAACAGGGTTCGAGGGCAGGCCGACCTGTGTCAGTGTGCCGTCGCGTTTGAGAAGATTGAGATACGCGCCGATATCGTGGTCCGCCGACACGGTATCGAGAATGAAATCGAAGCTGTTGGCGGCTTCTTCCATCTGTTTTGCGTCTTTGGAGAGGATGACATGGTGCGCGCCGAGTTTTTTCGCGTCTTCGATTTTCGATTGCGAGGTCGTGAACACGGTTACATCCGCACCCATGGCAACGGCGATCTTCACGCCCATATGGCCAAGGCCGCCGAGACCGACGATACCGACCTTCTTGCCGGGGCCGGCTTTCCAGCGTTTCAGAGGGGAGTAGGTCGTGATGCCCGCGCAGAGCAGGGGCGCTGCGGCGGCGAGATCAAGCTTGTCGTCCACTTTCAAAACGAAAGCCTCGTCGACGACGATGTGTTTGGAATATCCGCCCTGCGCCAGCGTTTTGCCGTCGCGTTCCTTGCTGTTGTAAGTGGCGGTCATGCCCTCCAGACAGAATTGTTCCTCGCCGTCCTTGCAGTTCACGCAGGTGCGACAGGAATCGACCATACAGCCGACGCCGACTGTATCGCCGACCTTGTATTTTTTTACGCCCGATCCCACAGCCGTAACCTTGCCCACGATTTCGTGGCCCGGCACCATCGGGTAAAGGGAGCCGCCCCATTCGTCGCGCACCTGATGCACGTCGGAATGGCATATGCCGCAATAATGAATGTCGATGGCCACATCGTTCGCGCCGGGTTCGCGGCGGTCAAAAGTGAAAGGAGCGATGGGAGAGGTTTTGGTCTGCGCGGCGTAGCCTTGGGTTTTGGACATAAAAAAATTCCTTCGAAAGTAAGCTTGCTATATTACGAGGGCAAAAAAAAATCCCGCAAGGGATTTATCTCAAAAGGAATGGGCGTCAACGCCCGCCGATGTTTTTACTTCCACAAAACAACACCGCATTACGAGGGCTAAACACGGTGTTGTCCTTTGAAAGTAGGGGGCAATGGATCAGGCGCTGAGCCCGAGTTGTTGTCCCAGTCCGGGTTTGACCAAGTTCATATGAGCCAAGCTCAAACCCGCTACTTTCGATAGTCTCCCGACGCCTGAAACCTCCGTTCCACTTGCCGGTCTGGCGCTACTTACTGCGCGCCAGAATGCTGGACGTGCATAAGTACTCATCAGAACCTCCCTGGTTCTTTATTTGATTGAGCGGTATTGGTTCCGCTTTGTTACCCTCAATCTAATGTAAAGGACGGTCAATGTCAACAAAAAATATTATAACTTGTCAAATTCTGCGCCGCTTAAAGCAGTTTATGCTTGTTTATAGTATAGTTAACAGTATTTCTATTTGATATTTACATGAATACTGAAAATCTATAGTTGGATACAGTTGTTTGTATTTAAATGGCAGTAATCGTGCCCCGACAAGCGGGATGGTGTCATGCGTTTATTGCATATCTTGGATTTTTACAGGATCAGGCGCCGAGATAACCGGACAAAACGTTCGCGGCGTTAATGCCGATTTCCTCAACGGCGTAACCACCTTCCATCACGAAAAGCGTCGGCGCTTTGATGGTGGAAATGGCGGCGCCCATTTTGAGGAAGTCATCGCTTTCCAAAGTAAAACGCGAGATCGGATCTCCCTTGAACGTGTCGACGCCTAGAGAAACAACCAACGCATCGGGCGCGTAGTTTGCAATCTTTTTCAAAGCGTCTTCCAGCGCGCGCGACCATTGCGCGTAGTCCGTGCCTTTGGACAAAGGATAGTTGGTATTAAACCCTTCGCCTTTGCCCGCGCCCAATTCATCGGCGTGGCCGAGGAAGAACGGATAGTCGTTGTACGGATCGGCGTGGAGCGAGAGGAAGAGAACATCCTCGCGGTTGTAGAATATATCCTGCGTGCCGTTGCCGTGGTGGTAATCGACATCAAGAATGGCAACGCGTTTTGCGCCGTCGTTCAGAAATGCCTGTGCCGCAATGGCTGCATTGTTCAAATAACAATAGCCCGCGGCCAGGCGTGCGGAGGCGTGATGCCCCGGCGGGCGGCACAGTGCGAAGGCGGTTCGTTCGCCTTTCGCGATGAAAGATTGCGCGGTCAGCGCGCAATGGGCGGAATCGATGATGGCGTTCCACGATGTCAGTGTGAGAGGCGCGCAGCCGTCGGCAATGTAATAGCCGAGTTGTCCCAGAAAAGATTTCGGTTCTTTGGCGTTTTTATTCTGCGAGCAAAATGCGGCAGGGAGCATCAAACCTTCGCGGCCCATCGCGGTCCATCTTTCCTGTGCCTCGCGCAGGAAATCGACATAGCGTTCAGGATGGATGGAAAACAGTTTTTCGATCGGGAAAGAATCCGGTGCGACGATGTCGCCTATCTTACGTTCGCGCACGGCTTCGAGCACATAGAAGGCGCGTTCGGGTTTTTCGAAATGTTCGATAAAACGGCCCTCGCCCAATTCGACGGCGGGGGCGTGCTCAGTGTGTCGTGCGGAGTAGACGGTTTTCATGGCGGCCGATTATAGTAAAAACAGCCGCTTACGCAATGTCAGAAGCGTTGCTAGGCGCTGAAATCAGACAGCATCATCAGCTGCGCGGGCGTCAGGGACAGGCGGTTGTGCAGGGAAGGCGGGATGATCTGCCAGTCATTGCCGGCACCGGGCTGGCGGGCATCGGACAGCCGCAGAACGGAATCGCGCGAGGAGGCCGAGAAATTGTTGGCGCGCATGACATTGTCCGTGCGCATCAGCGAGGCGAGGCGGGTAAAGGGGTCGTCTTCCATCTGGGCAGGGGCGTTCTGGACCATCCGCAGGCCCGTGGAGGCCGATGCGGTGCGGGTTTCCGAGGCAACCGTGTTGTTGGCCGCCGTCATGATCTGGTCGCCCTCGAGGTTGCTCTGGAACTTCTGGTCGAAGAAAGCATAAACCTGTTTCAGCGTGCGGGGCGCGCCTGTCTGCTGGTCGTAGAATACGTTGCGGTTGGCGCGGGCTTCCTTGGGGAAGATGTCCGCCGCAACCATGTTGGGGCTTTTCTTCATCGCGTTCAGGAAGCCCGACGCACCGCCGGCGCCGAGGAAGTGTGCCATGTAAAGTTCGGTGGAACCGATATCGCCGCCGACATTTTCTTTCAGGCGTGCGTAGTTGCCGGAATCGAATTCCGCGGCCATCAGGGAGGCGATTTCAGGGTCTTTGCGCAGGTTCAGGATTTCGCGGCGGGCTTTGGGATCGGAGACTTTGCCGCTGTCGCTGATCTTGTCCGCGTATTTTTCGAGGCCGTATTTGTCGCCGTGGTCTTTGACCATTTTCAGCCAGGTGGATTCGATAAACTGGTACAGGCCGGTGGCAGAGCTGGTGCGCGCCTTGGCGTTTTTGTCGAAAGAGCTCTCAACGGCAGCCTTTTCCATGAGGTAGGTAAAATTGACCCCGGTCCTGTTGGCGGCATTCTTGATGGCATTGTACACGTCGCGGGGGACGTTATATGCGTTCAAGGCTTTGTTATATATAGCATTTTGGGCCATTTTTGCTCTGTGTCCTGCGGTTTTCTTATAGTTGTTCCGTACAGATACAGTTTCAAGTCCCGTGCCAGAACGGGCCAGAGGTTAAAATTATTGACATATTACTATATTTGTCATATTAGAACCCTCTGAAAAGAGTAAGGTGTGTCCATGAAACGTCGTCATTTTCTAACCGCTATGTTCGCGACCCTCGCGGTGGGCGCGTCTTCGGCCGTGTACTTCAACGGCACCGAATTCCTGCAGGGCGAAGCGCCGGACGACCTGACACCGGAGATCGAAGAGGATCTGCGCATTACGGAAGCCTCGAAGCCTCCCGTCATCGACCTGAACGATTTTAAAGACATTGGCCCGGGTGGAAGCCTCGGCAAGCAGGGAAGGCTTCCAACCTTTGTGCAGGCGGAAAAGGGCGGACGTTTAAGACCGCTGGTTACAGGGCCTGCCCAGCAAGTGAGCGAACCAGCGCCGCAAGTGGCCGAAGCCCCGGTCACGACGATCGTAAACCCGCCGCTGCCTGTGCGCCGCCCTGCCGATATCGGTGTGGATGCGCCTTCTGAAAACGTGCCGCTGCCGACGCCGCGCCCGCCTTACAAGCAGACGGTAAAGCCAATGGGCGAGATGGCCGGAAAGCCCGCCGAGGAACGCACACGCCGATCGGCAGAAAAGCCGGCCGAAAGACCCGCAGAAAAGCAGCGTACGCGTCAGCCGGTAAAAGAAGCCGAAACTCCAGAAATCATCAAGCCGGAAAGGCAGAAGCTGCAGACGCCTTCATTGCTGCGCAACGCCAGCAGTATTGTGTTCTACAACACGCACACCGCCGAAAAAATGACGCTCGATTTCCGCCGTGTCGACAAGGACGCGTTCGATTATTTCATGCGCGATTTCCGCCGCAACGAAGTGAAGGATATCGACAGCCGTCTGGTCGCAAAATTTGGACGCGTGGTGCAAAAGTTGCGCGATGGCGGCGCCGATGTGGACCGCATGGAATTGATTTCCGGCTATCGTTCCCCGGCCACCAACGCGATGTTGCAGAGCACGCGCGGCGGACAGGCATCTAATTCCCAGCATTTGTACGGGCGTGCGATGGATATCCGCGCATCGGGCGTGAAGC
>JAPJRC010000100.1 GCA_030824805.1 Micavibrio sp. | reverse complement strand
TATATCCCCAAAAGACAAGGTTTTACAAGCAGGGCGTACCGGACCAGTCCGGCCAGGCTCTATTCGCTAAGGCCGACCGCCGCGCGCGCCGGTCAACCTAAGCTCACCGCACCCGCAAGCGGTTTCGGCCCACAAGGGGTAACGATCCTTCACGCTATCAGGTCGAAGGCCCGACATTCAAGATTTTTTCAACATCGTTATTGGCCCCCTTCGGGCCCTTTTTCTAGACCCCCCTTCGGGTCGCGTAGCGCGATGCGCCGGTATCCCCGTTCTTCCTCCGCTTACGCTTCGTGCAGAACGGGTGATCCCCCTCCGGCGCATCGGGTCTTGAAAAATTCCTCCCCGCTTTTGGCTCGCTGCGCGGCCAGTAGGAAAGAAGTGCGGCGCGGTTGTCGCGTTACACTTCAACTCTAAAAAAGGAGCCTACAAATGACTATCCAAACACTGACAATCTCGCAAATTCAGCCTTCCGTTCTGAACCCGCGCAAATTTTTCGATGATACGACCATTGAAGAACTGGCGCAGTCCATCAAGACCGATGGACTATTGCAAAATCTCATTGTCCTGAAACCGAAGGGCAAAGCGAAAAAGCACAATCTAATTGCAGGGGAACGCCGTTTCCGCGCTATCTCGCACCTGATTGAGAAAGGCGAAATGGATAAGGATTTTCCTATCAGGGTGGAAATCAAGGAAGGCCTGACCAACGATGAAGCCTTGCGGATTGCGACCGTGGAAAACGTCCAACGCGAAAACCTCTCCCCTCTGGAAGAAGCGGATGCACTTGCCGCTTTGGTCAAGAACGGCGAGGAACTGGATAATATCGTCGCGCAGACAGGTCTTTCCGTGGCAACCATCCGCCGCCGCCTGACGCTCCTGACTTTGAGCGAAAAGGTAAAAGAAGCCTTGGCCGAAAAGAAAATCACGCTTGCACAGGCCGAAGCAATTTCTATCGGCAAGCATGAAGATCAGGACGAGGTTCTGGATGATGTTATCGAGGGCTATTACACCGCCCCCGATGAAATCAAGGACAAGCTGGTGGGCGAACTGCCGACCCTGTCTATGGCGATTTTCCCCCAAGAGCAATATACGGGAACATTCACCAAAGACCTTTTGGTCGAGGACGATGCCACTTACTTTGACGATGTTGAGCAGTTTGAAACACTGCAAAAACAGGCGGCAGAGGAAAAAGTGGCCGAATACGCCCAAACCCATGAATGGGCTGAATTGCAGGAAGGCTACTCTTTCAGTAAATGGCAATATGGCGAAGCCGAAAAAGGCGAGAAAGGCGGCGTTGTCGTATTTCTTAAGAATTCCGGTGACGTTGAAATCCATGAAGGCCTGATTAAAACCAAGGCGGCGGCATCGACAACAAAAGCACTGAATGCCAAGGCGAAGGATTTTTATCCGACGCCCGTTCGTCGCTATATGGGGATGCACAAGAGTCTGGCGGTTCAGGCCGCTATCCTCGGCAACCCCCGCAAGGCGAAAGAACTGGCAGTTGCTCAAAAGCTGTCGCGGTTCAAATCCCATGATTGCTTGCGGTACTTCGAGCAAGAAAATGCTATGCCCCCTGCCCTCGCCGTTATCAATCAACAAGCGGAAATCCTGTTATCTGACATGAGCATCCGCCCTGACGAGGATAAGCCAGTTTGGAAAACACTGGGCTATGAATTCAGTGCCAACAAGGAACTGGCGTATGACGTTGTCAAAACGCTGACTGATGAACAGCTTGAATCCGTCCTCTTGTTCTTGGAGGTTTGCGAATTCGGGCAGGCCATGGTGGACAGGCTGGACACACATGAAGGCAGTTTGTTCAACAAGGTCGCCAAAGACCTCTCGGTGGATATGCGCGATTACTGGCGTCCTGACGATGGTTTCCTGAAACGCCGGAACAAGGTGCAACTGCAAGCCTTGATGAACGAGTCCGGCGCATCCGCAAAACTGGCATCCGCCGCCGAGTACAAAAAAGGCGAACTGGTCAAATCCCTGACCAAGTTTTTCCAAAGCGCGAAGATGGCAAAAAAGCCGACTGAAAGCGACCAGAAAGCGAACGACTGGTTGCCGGAAGCCATGAACTTCCCCGCCATCGACCCCGACCGCAAAGAGCCGGAAATGGCCGACACGGACGAGGATTTCGAGGATGAAGATGAAATCTTCGATGAAGAAAGCGAGCTGGACGACGAGGAATATTCCGAAGCAGCCTAAGCCATAAACCAGAGCCATTCGCCCCAAGCGCGGATGGCTCTGGTTTCTTTATCCTTTTGAATTATCGTTTACACTGTTATCGAAATCGTTTTTGCAATCTATCTTTGCCATCAGAATAGCGGTTTCTAAATCCTTGAACGGTACGCCGTCCATGATGCGGTATAGATATTTTTCCTTCGGTTTCATCCGGCTAACCACGGTAATCTCGCGGATGAAATGACGGAAACGGAGATCATAGCGTTTTTTGAGGTCTTCGGACATCATGCGCGAGCCTCCTTCTTATAAGATACGGCAAAGGCGGGTGCCGTCAGCGCGGCCATTGCTTCACGGTACATAGCGAAGTAGCTTTTATTTGCGAGACGGTAGAGCGCAATTGCGTCTTCGCATTGACGTTGTAGAAACACGCCTTCAAGATGAACAAGGTTTTGATGAAAAGCCCCCTTGTTTTGTGTCTTGCGCCATTGCTTGAACCGCCAGACGGCCATCATGGCCTGAGCGCGAAAACGCTCTTGCAGTTCTGACATGGCCTTCACATCCATATATTCCGGTGTCTTGGCAATAGGGCCGTTCTTACGAATACGGTCCACGATATCCTGCGCCACGGCTGGGCCATATTGCTTTTCTAGTTCTTCCTGAAGCTTGGAAACGTCCAAGTTTTCTTTTTTTTCAATAGCATACATAGTAATTCCCACACAAAGTTGATAAAATATAAGCACAGAGCGATTTTATATTGTTAAAAAATTAAAAAACTCTTAACAAGTTTATAAAATATCTCTATAAGGGGATAAAATATAGAAACTATGGGTATCACATGGCCACGACTCTTATTAGCCCTGCACAATGCAGGATGGCACGAGCATTGTTGAATTGGACGCAGCCTGAATTGGCTGAGCGTTGCGGCCTTGCGACGATGACAATCTCCAAATTTGAAAAAGATGAAACAAGCACTCGGCCAGAAGCGCGGACGCTGGAACGTATTACAAGCGTGTTTGAAGTGTCCGGCGTTAAATTCACGGAAGCAGGAGGTGCGGAACCTCGTGATAATCTCGTGACCATTCTGGAAGGCGAGGATGTCAATTACAGAGTATTGGACGACATCTATCATTCGCTCAAGGGCAAAAAAAATGCAGAAGTCCTTATAGCGGGTCTGACAGAGGTTGATAAGAACAAAGACAAAGCGAAATACGATTTCCTTGTAAACCATCTTAAACGCTTGCAAGAAGCCGGTATTACAGAGCGCATGTTGATTCAGGAAGGCGATACAAACTTTGTTGCTCCTGTTGAATGGTATCGCTATTTACCGAAAGATAAATTCACGAACACCCCATTTCAGATATATGGCAACCGCATTGTTATGAAAGAATGGGGGGACACACAGCGCATGGTTATTATTGAACATGAACGCTTTGCAACCACCCTACGCAATCTGTTTGATTTGGTTTGGGAACAAGCGAAACCCGTTACTAAAGAGCATAAAAAATGAATGTCCTCACCAATACGGTATTGCAACCTTCATCAGTACGAGAACCCGCACTCATTGAAATAACGTCTAAAATGTTGCCCTTCTTGGAGAAAGTTTTGCAGCAAAACAAGAAAACAGACCCCTTTTCTCGCTCTGCAGGATACTACGCGATGACAGGGAGAAAAGGGCTATGGCTGTACGGTGACAATCATACCAGCATGGTTATTGCCCGGCACCCGAACAAAGAAGACACTATTTTGTTTTTTCCGCCCTTTGGGAAAGATCCGTTTTCGCTTATCCAGACAGCACTGAACGATCCCCAAATACCCGAAGGCGAAATACAGATTGCTAGGGTTGGGCAAGACGACTTAGCGCTTGCCTTCAAGTTACAGGCAGCAGGAGCACCTGCGCCGCAAGCAGAAACCATTTTGGACTGGACATATCCTATTCATGTCATATCAGCAGAAAAGGTCATCGAGCATCGTGGAGGTGAGTACAACAATTTCCGGTCTCATCTTAATAAGGCTTTCCGTGCTGGCTATAGCGCTCAGCCTTTAAATGCCAATGCACATTATGATGACGCGTTGGAGATTGTTACTCGCTGGGCAAAAGATGGAAAAAAAGACGGTTATACGTTTGATGACCTGACAACACCTACCAAGCAGCTCTTAAATTTGATGAAAGACAATGCCCTTTCTTTATCCGGGGTTATCGTATTTGATGGGGTTAAGCCAGTAGGTTTTTGGATATGGGACGAAGGCGATACTAAACACAAAACAGCGATGTCGTTGGCACGTGTCTCCACGGGTGATCGTGGTGCGGCTGAATTTGCAGGATTAAAGATGGCTGAATTTTTGAAAGAACGTGGTTTTGTACAAATCTGTCTTGGTGGCTCCGAAACCGAAAGCCTTGATAAATTCAAACGGAAATTCGGGCCTGTTCAGTCCATAGAACTCAAGACTATAAACTGCCCCGCAATCAAATAGCTTTAAACTCAAAAAATTCTCTGCTGGATTATAACTATAACCCGACACCAAAAGGGCGGTAAATTGAGCCCCCTGCCCTTTTCTTTTGGTCAAGTTCGTTGCCTTTTACTGTGCAATTTACGGGCTTGCCACTTTTTGCAATCAGTTTTTTCCCCGCCTAAAGGCTTCCTCGCGCAGTTCAAAAAACGGATGGCAAAAGCGCGGGCGGACAGCCCGTTTCCCATTTGCACAAGGCAATCACGCTTTGAGCAAAAGAAAGGGAAATACAATGTCCAACAAACCTACTCATGTCGTTTATCACGTTAAAAGCTATCAATCGAATGGCGAAACGAAAGATATCTGGACGCGCATCGGCGCCGCATGGATCCATGAGGACGGCGATGGTTTTAACCAGCAACTCGATATGGTTCCGCTTGACGGCCGCATCGTGACACGCCGCGCCAAGGAAAAAGACGCTACGTCCGACGAGGCGGCTTAATCGAAAGGCTTCACGAACCGTCCGATCGATGCAGATC
>JAPJRC010000099.1 GCA_030824805.1 Micavibrio sp. | reverse complement strand
GTCTGGCTCATGCCCCTACTCTAGCCAATAGCGGCCCCATCCCGCAAGATGGCATCGGCCCTTTCCGTGTAGGCACCGTTTTCTTCATGCAAAATAAGGCCCGCATGCAGGCGCGCAGCCGTTTTCCGGTCTTTTACCGCCCGCACGATCACCCGCTTGGCCTCCTGCCCGGCCTTCGGATACAGCGGTATGATTTCCACAGCCCCAAATCTTTTGCCCAGAGCCAGTATGATTTTATCCGTCATGTCCGCACGGTGGATGATTGTAAGACTGCCACCGGATTTTACGTTTCTAAAGCCTGCATCGACCCAGTCTTTCAGGGTCGTTTCACGGCCCTCATGCCCCAGAGCCATCGCGCGTTCTTCCGATGAAGAGGGTGTATATGTGCCTGCCTCAAGATAGGGCGGGTTGCAGATCACGTGATCGTATGGCGCAACGCTGTGATAATCAGCGATGTCGGAAACAACGAACTCCGCATGCCCTTCCTGGTTGTTCAGGATGATGTTGTGGAGGGCAAGTTCGGCGTGGCTTTGCTGGATCTCCACACCCGTAACGTGTATACCCTTCACACGCCAGAGCAGGCAGAACGCCGCCCCACCAACGCCGGAGCCCATATCCAGCACACGCTCGGCGGAAACCGCGGGGCAGCCTGCGGCCAGAAACACGGAATCCAATGATGTGCGGAAACCCTTTTCCGGCTGGAGCAGCCGGACTTTATGATCAAGAACGTGGATTTCTACACTGTCGGTAGCCATAAACCGCTTGCCGCGCGCCTTTCTCTGGTCTAATTCAAGTCTATGACAGCGTTAAACCCCATCAAAGCGCAAAAAACAAGCGAAAGCCCGCTGGACCGGCTGCAATCCCTGCTGGATGCCGATATGGCCGCTGTGAACGATATGATCGTGCGCCGCATGGACTCACCCGTGCCGATGATCCCTCAACTCGCAGGATATCTGATCGCCGCCGGTGGCAAACGCATTCGCCCCTTGATGACATTGGCTGCCACGGCGCTGTATGGCGGCGATATGATCCGCGCCCACCGCCTTGCCACCGCTGTCGAATTCATTCACACCGCAACGCTTCTGCATGATGATGTCGTCGATGACAGCGACGAGCGCCGCGGACAAAAATCCGCCAACGTTATCTTTGGCAACGAGGCGAGCGTTTTGGTCGGAGACTTCCTCTTCTCCCGCGCGTTTCAGTTGATGGTGGAAGACGGCAATCTGCACGTTCTAAAAGTTCTGTCCGATGCGTCGGCCATTATCGCTCAAGGCGAAGTCTTGCAGCTTTCCATTCAAGGCAATCTCGAGACGACGATGGATGACTATCTTAACGTCATCAAAGGCAAGACCGCCGCATTGTTCGCCGCCGCGTGCGAAGTCGGACCGCTGATTTCAAACGACGATCGCAACGCCGCGCAAGTCATGTGCGAATACGGCATGAATTTGGGCATAGCGTTCCAGATCGCCGATGATGTGCTCGATTATTCCTCGACACTGGAAAAGATGGGCAAGGAAGTCGGCGATGATTTCCGCGAGGGCAAGATGACCGCGCCGATCCTTATCGCTCTGCAGAACGCCAACACTGAAGAAAAGGAATTCTGGATCCGTACCATCGCCAACAAGGACCAGACCGATTCCGATCTGATCCGCGCCCAATCCATTCTGGGCCGCCATAAGGCGCTGGAAAAATCCATGGAACTGGCGCGTGAATATGCCCAGAAAGCCCGCGAGGCACTGGCAGAAGCGCCGGATTCCGATTTCCGCGCCTGTCTGGATGATCTGGCCGCCTTCACCGTGGACCGCGAATTCTAAAGCCTCTGGACAAAAGCCCGCCTTTTCCCCTATAACTCCCCATCTTCAGGCCGTCGGGGCATAGCTCAGCCTGGTAGAGCGCTACGTTCGGGACGTAGAGGCCGGAGGTTCGAATCCTCTTGCCCCGACCATTCTCCAAATTCCACAGATACGAAAAGAGCGGCCAAAGCCGCTCCGCATTAGTTTTAGAATATTTGTAGGATTAAAACGCGAAACGCGGGCCTTCTAAGCCCATTTCGTCTTTAACCTGCTGTACGGCAATACGCTGTTCGCGCGTAACAGGGTTCAAATCCGTAATAACATCGGAGAAACGTTCAACCTTGCTGCGTTCGCTGTATTCCAGAATATGTGCGGCATTCAAAGCATTTTTAAAGTTCTTGGCACCGTCTTCGACGGTCGTTGCCGTGCCAAATTCTGTTTTCGCCGTAATATATTGTTCCACGGCAGCAGCTCTTCTATCACTCATAGTCACACCCTTTTTTATTATTTATGGGAATGACATTAGACCTGCCTAATGCTGGAAATCAATCTTTTTATAAGAAAAGCCCCGCCGGCGGGGGAGCCGACGAGGCTTTTCCTGCTTGTAACTGCTCTAGGCAGCAACTTTGGAGGCGTTGGAATCCTTGAGGATACGTTCAGCCAGATTCTTCTCTTCCTTGCTGTCCGTGCTCACAGCCAAAAGGATACGGCCGGATTTCACGTCGTCTTCATAGACTTTTGCTTCATGCTCGGGGATACCTGCACCAACCAACGCGCCGATCAGACCACCTGCAAGACCGCCGGCACCAAGACCTGCGAACGTTGCGGCGATAGGACCGATCGCTACCAGCGACAGACCACCCGAAGGAATGATGGAGGCCGAGATCAGCAAGGCGGTGATAGCGCCGAACACGCCGCCAGCTTCAGCACCTGTTGCTTCATAAGAAGAGGACTTGTCGCCTTCCTTGATGGCGAAATTCGATCCACGCGTCGTGTCCGTTACGAGAAGGCTGATGTCTTCCTGATAAAAACCCGCATCGATCAGACGATCAACGGCAAGTTCCGCATCATTGCGTGCTTTAAACGTGGCTGTGACATGTTGTGTCATGGGACTATCTCCTGCTGTCATTGTGTTGATTACACAGAACCAACGGACAAGCGGGTGAACAGTTCCTGAAGGATAAAATACTAGCGGATATCGAAAGAGCGTGAGCCGCTGCCGCCACCGGACCAGGAGCCACGGTCCACAGCATCGCGGTAATCGCCCGGATGGCGCGGAATCGAACCGTAATTCTGGCCATATTGTTCGCGGCCCGGATAAATCATGTACGTGTTGGGCTGCTCGTAACGTTGCTGGTTTGTGAGAGCCTGCTGGGCGGACTGCACGTTGGGGCTGTTGTACGAATAATAACCGGGATTTGTGGAGTACGGATTGTACACCTGTGATTCCGCCATCGCGCTGCCTGCGGATACGGTCATCAGAATTGCAGTCATCAATACGGTCTTTTTCATGGCTCGCCCTTTTTATGGTTACTAAGCGTGGAAAAGGTTTTAGTTCCTTTTTTATGTTGTGTATATACCCCCATGGGGTATATAATGGTACTTATCATGGTAAAGACGCACAATCACACCCATCCGGACCATTCGGTAGACCTTCCAAGGTTGAACCGCGCCTTGGGGCAAGTGTCCGGCGTGAAGAAGATGATCGAGGAAGACCGCCATTGCACCGAGATCCTGACGCAGATACGCGCAGCCCGTGCGGCCCTTAAAGGATTGGAAGCAAGCATTCTGGAACGCCATCTCGGGCACTGTGTGGCGGAAAGCCTCACGGCCGACGACCCGGATGCCGTGAAAAGAACAATCGACGAACTGAAAGACCTGTTTAAGAGGTACGATGACTAGCTCCTGCTGCCACACGGAAGATCCGCACGAAGGTCATGACCACAAATCCGGCCGTGACTGGATGATGCTGGCCTGCGCCCCGCTGATCGCGATTCCCTACCTTCTCTATTTATTCGGCCCTGACAGCCTCGATGAAGGATGGTTTTCCATCTACATGCATTCGATCCACGAATTCGTGAACGCCACATGGTGGGGTGTGCTGGTCGGTATTTTCTTTCTGGCACTTCTGGCGCGTATACCGCGCGAATTCGTCATGAGCGTCCTCGGCAACAACAAAGGCGCGAACGGAATCGCGCGCGCCATGGCCGCGGGTGTTTTGCTGGATCTTTGCAACCACGGCATCCTGATGATCGGCACGAAGATATACCAACGCGGCGCAAGTATCGGACAGGTTATGGCGTTCCTGATAGCCTCGCCATGGAATTCCATCTCGCTCACATTCATCCTGATCGCGATGATAGGTTTGAAACTGACCCTTCTTTTCCTTGTTCTATCGGTGGTCATTGCTTTCATATCGGGTTTGATTTTCGATGCGCTGGTGAAGCGCGGCGCTTTGCCCGCAAACCCCAATGCGTTCGATATGCCGGAAGATTTCAAATTCTGGGCGGAAGCGAAAAGGCAGCTGTCCTCCGTGCACTGGAACCGTGCCCTGTTTAAAGACATGCTTGTTGGGGGTGTAAAAGATTCCCAGATGGTGGTGCGATGGTTGTTGTTCGGGATTGTGGCCGCATCCATCCTGCGTGTCTTCTTCACGCCGGAAAGCTTTGCACAATGGTTCGGACCAACCGCCCTGGGTATGCTGGCGACCGTGCTATTTGCAACCATTCTCGAAGTATGCTCCGAAGGTTCATCCCCCATTGCGGCTGATCTTGCAACACGTGCGGGCGCGCCCGGAAACGCCTTCGCCTTTTTGATGGCTGGCGTGTCGACGGATTACACCGAAGTCATGATTATAAAAGACACGACAAAATCATGGAAGATTGCGTTGTTCCTGCCGCTCGTTACGCTGCCGCAGATTATCATCCTCGGATTTATGCTGAACGCCGTGTATGGATAACTACTTCCGCCGGCGCGGGGATTTCTTCGCGTTCGGCGGGGGGCATGGATAATATTCGTATATCGCCATGGTAACCGCTGGCGATGCCATGAATTCGCCATGCTGCGGGTTCTTCGCCAGATACACCCAGACAATATCCTGCAGGCGTTTTTTCGATGTAGTTGGCGGCACGCAGATATCCATCAAAGGCTGTGTGCCCAGAGACTTCATCAGCTTGTGGTAATCGATTACACCCGCAATATAGGCCTGACAGGCGGTATGTCCGCCCTTCACAAGCTCTTTACCTTTGGCGTTGCTGGCACATAGCTGGAGCAGATAACCGGCGGAAAAAAGACCAGCGCTGTTATCGTTCACCGCATGGGCAAAGCGAGGCGTGAATGCAATCATCCCGGCCAGAGCCGGGATGAGCATAAAGGTTAAGAAACAGCGATGCTTATTTCGTTTTATCATTGCCCAATTTCAGGTTCTGCAACACAGCGAACGGAGAATCCTCGAACTTCGCAGGGTTGCTGGAATAAACACGGTCTTCGCGGTCACGTTCTCTGTCATCGCGCTTCGGACGTCCGCCAT
>JAPJRC010000017.1 GCA_030824805.1 Micavibrio sp. | reverse complement strand
TCATTAACGGCAATACGCAGCGCCTGGAACGTGCGCGTGGCGGGATCGATCTTGTCTTTTGGTGATTTAAACACCACGTCGCGGATCATGTCAGCAAGGCGCAGCGTGGTTTCGATGGGAGCCGTGGCGCGCTCTTCCACGATGCGGCGGGCGATATAACGGGATTTGCGCTCATCGCCGTATTTGTAGATGAGGTTGGCGAGGTCTTCCTCATCCATCGTGTTAACAAGGTCTGCGGCTGTTTCACCGGAAGACGTGTCCATGCGCATATCGAGGGGCGCATCAAAACGGAAAGAGAAGCCGCGATTTGCCTCATCAAATTGCATGGAAGAAACACCCACATCGAGCACAAAACCATCAATCTGTTCGTATCCGGCAGCTTTCACCAGTTCCAGCGCATCGCCGAATTTGCCAGACACGAAAATCAAACGGTCACCGAATTCCGCCTTCATTGCATCGGCGCGGGAAACGGCGGCGGGATCGCGGTCTATTGCGATCACCGTGCAGTTAGCCGATTCCAGAAATGCGCGCGTGTAGCCGCCAGCGCCAAACGTGCCATCGACATAGACTTCGCCGTCCTTCGGGGAAAGCGTTGCCAGCACTTCAGGGAGCATCACGGGGAAATGCGGAGATGTCATTGCACATCCCCTTTCGGCAGGGTCAGGCCTTTGTCGCGCACATTGCGGCGCGCATCTTCGCGGCGTTTCGCAAGAATATCCGCATCCCAGATCTGAAACTTGTTGCCAAGACCCACGAAGGCCGCACGCTCGACAATACCGGCAAACTCCATCAACTCGACCGGAAGAACAACACGGCCCTCGCCGTCAAAACCCAGCTGCACGGAATCACCGAACACGGTCATGGCGAGATCGTCCTGCGCTTCGGAGAATAGGTCGAAGTTTTCCAGACGACGCGAGATTTCCTGCATGTAGGACCATGCAAAACCTTCCAGCGCGGGCTGCGTGTGCGAACGGAAAAGCACAACGCCGCCGAACTGCTCGCCTGCCAACTGGTCACGAAACTGGGAAGGCACGGATACCCGCCCCTTCTTGTCGACCTTGTTGATATGCGTTGACAGAAACAGTGCCATGCCGCGCCCGAAAATTCCCCGTTCTGAAGTGCGAAAAGACGTTAGAAACCACACCGCGCCTAATAATGGTATAGCATGGATATTTATGGGATAGCATGGGTTTTTGGATGGAACAATTGGGCCCTTGGGATTTCCACAGACTCATACACAAGAAAAAATGCATATTGTGGATATCTTTGTTTGTTCTTTGATTATACACACGCTTATTAATAAATGCAATTTTTATATAAAAAACAATGGCTTAATTATTAAACCACGCGATCGCGAGAGTTTTTATTTCTGATTTATGAAAAAGTGTTGCGATTGCAATATTGTTATGGTAACTATATCGCCGTGTGAGGAATTCCAGATGTGTGAGATCCGGTATTCCTGAATTTAAATGTGTGTGGGGAGTATAATCTATGCTGATGATCTTGATCGTCATGGCTCTTGCCGTGAGCGGTGGTCTGTACCTGGGAACGATTGCGTTTTCCGCGTATGAGACGGCCCAACTCGACAAAGCCCTGACCATGTTTCACAAAGCAGGTTTCATTAACCTGGCGTAAAAACAGAACCGACGAATAACAAAACCGCCCTGGCTGCAAAGCCTCGGGCGGTTTTATTACGTTTGAAAATGGCCGGAGGGCCTGTAAGCCGGGTTCTGTACCGTGTTGCCACGGTGACGACCATTCCTCTCCTGCTGCTGTTGCCAGCAGCCTCTAGCAACCTACCCGGACGACACCGTGAAAACGCGGCATGCGCCGTCCCTATTTGGTCTTGCTTCGGATGGGGTTTGCCATGCCGTCCCTGTTGCCAGGTCCGCGGTGCGCTCTTACCGCACCGTTTCGCCCTTACCTGTACCCTTGCGGGCCATCGGCGGTTTGTTTTCTGTTGCACTTTCCATCGGGTTGCCCCGTCCGGACGTTATCCGGCATCCTGTTTCCATGAAGCCCGGACTTTCCTCGACTCTCAAGCCGCGGCCGTCCGGCCTTCCGGCCAAGGCGGTTTCTAACAGGATTATTGATCAACGTCCACAAAATGCCCCGCCAGCAAGGCATATAAACGGGTTTTGGTCAGGGAATCCCCCTCGCCCGCATGGCCGTTGGCAAAAGCCTCCGGCACGTAATGACGCTGAAACGCCGTGATATTGTCCCGCAGCTTTACGCGGTGGTCATAGCCGCAATCGTGCAAGGCGCGTTCGATATTGATACCGGCAGCCTTCACAGCATCCTCATCGGAAGCCACGGGCCAGACACCAACCCCGTGGCGCGCCAGTTCATGCCACGGGAAATATTCGCCGGGGTCTTGTTTGCGCGCCGGCGCAACATCGGAATGGCCGAGAACGTTTTCAGGCTCGATATCCCAGCGCTGCATGATTTCCTTACACAAAGGAATAAGCGTTTTCATCTGCGCGCCCGTGAACGGTCGATAACCCCATTCATGCCCCGGATTGACGATTTCGATGCCGACAGAGATTTTGTTGATATCGGTCTCACCCTGCCAGAACGAATATCCCGCGTGCCATGCGCGCTTGTCTTCATCGACATGGATATAGACAGAACCATCCTCGTCGACCGTGTAATGCGCGCTGACTTTGCTGTCAGGTTCGGACAGGCGTTTCAATGCGCCTTGCGCCGTTTCCATGCCCGTATAATGCAGGATAATCAGCGATGGGCGCGCGCCATTCCGTTCATCAAAGTTGGGCGACCTGAAATCCTCAATCTTCACGTTTTTCCTCCACGAGGGATAGAAGACCGAGCCCCAGAATCCAGAACAGGACAATGGTGAACATACCCGCCTGCTGCATGTTGTAATAATGCGTGGCAGCGCCGTATGCGAGCGGGCCCATGAATGCCACGGATTTACCTGTAAAAGCATACAGGCCATAGGTTTGTGTCACCATGCCACGCGGCGCGAGACGGCCCGCCAGCGTTCTGCTTGCTGCCTGCACGGGTCCCATGAACAGCCCCAGCCCCAGCGCAAGACCTGTGAACACGAGCTTGTCGGTCGAAAACAACACGGCCGCACCCGTGATAATCAATCCGATCAGAGAAATCGTGATGGTGCGTTTGGAGCCGATCTTGTCATCCAGATGCGCGAAGAGAAAAGCGCCCAATCCGGCGCTGACATTCAGCCCGATGGCAAAGGTCATGAGTTCAAGGAAGTCCATGCCGTACACGCCCGCCGCATAGAGTCCGCCAACGGTAAAAAGAGTGTTGAGGCCGTCGCGATAAATGGCCGAAGACACGAGGAACTGCACAAGGTTTTTGTGATGCTTCACTTCACGGATTGTGCGGCCAAGTTGTTTCAGGCCAAGCTTCATCGCTTCGCCCACCGGCATCGGCTTGCGTTCGACATCGTGCGTCCACAGGAGAAACGGAATCATAAAAATGAGGAACCAGATAGCCGTCAAAGGCCCGGTCGCGCGGATGGAGGCCATATCCTGTCCGGAAATACCGAACCACGGATCCATCTCGCCAAACCCCACGAGACCGAACAAAGCCACGGCGAGCGCGGCCAGACCACCGAGATAACCTATCCCCCAGCCCCAGCCGGAGATGCGCCCTATCAGATGTTTGGGTGCAATGTGCGTGAGCATGGCGTTGTAGAAAACGATGGAAAGTTCAAAGCCCACGTTCGCGATCACGACCATCGCCAGCACGAAAATAATGTTGTTCAGGTTGACGAATGTTTCGGGATCTTCCGGAAGCGGGCCAACACCGGGCTGCGCGAACCAGAGCAGCGCGCTCGGGATAATACAAAGCATCGAAAGCCAGAACACCCATCTTTTGCGCGCGCCCGAATGGTCGGCCACCGCGCCGAAAAAAGGCCCGAGAATGGCGATCAGAACGCCCGAGACCGCGATGGCATATCCCCACCATGCCGCACCCATTGTTTCATCGCCGATCATGTTGCGCGAAAAAAACACGCTGAAGATAAAGGTGATGATAATCGTTGAGAACGCACTGTTCGCCCAGTCATAAACGCACCATGATATTATGGATTTGCGGGCACCGCGCGGCGCGATATCGGGGCTGAGTTCGGTCGGCAGTTCGCCTTGTAATTCGTGCATTCTTGAAAGACTCCTTGAGCGAGCCATATTAGAGTAAAGACCCAGCAAAGGAAACGGCCCCATGACCGATACAGTTCCCCCTCCACAGGCTCCGTACGCAAGTTTCGGCGGCGGGTGTTTCTGGTGCATCGAGGCGGAATTCCGCCGTTTGGACGGCGTTCTTTTCACGCGCTGCGGCTATGAAGGCGGTTTGACGGAAAATCCCACCTATGAGGATATCTGCACCGGAAAAACCGGCCACGCAGAGGCGCTGGAAGTCTACTACGACCCGAAAGTGATCAGCTACCGCGAGTTGCTGCTCCATTTTCTAGAGCGCGCACACGATCCCACAGACCTGAACGGTCAGGGCGTGGACCGCGGCACCCAGTACAGATCGGTCATTTTCTACCACGACGAAGACCAGAAAAAACAGGCACAGGAAGCCATTGCCGCGGTAGAAGGTTCGGGACGCTGGAAAAACCCTATCGTCACCACGCTGGAGCCGCAGGCCAAATTCTGGCCCGCTGAAACCTACCACCAGCAATATTACGAGAAATACGAGCAGAAGACTGGCGCACCGCACATTAGAGCGTTGTATAAAATGCAGAAATGGGCCAAAGAGGCACCCTTGGCCTCCGCGGCCGGGAAACAATAAACTTTGCAAAACCCGCTTATTTTGCGTAAAAGAGCGCCATGACAAACCTTGCCTATACCGATGATGTAGCCCGCGCCACGGCGCCTGTCTGGAACATGCTGAAAGATCAGTATGACGAAGCGTATTTCCACGCGATGGCGCCGTACATTGTTGAGATCAACCGCCTCAAAAAAGAAAAGAACGCGGTCATCCTCGCCCATAATTACATGACGCCGGATATTTTCCATGGCGTGGCGGACATCGTTGGGGATTCTCTCGCGCTGGCCCGCGAAGCCGCGAAGACGCAAGCCGATGTTATCGTCCAGTGCGGTGTGCATTTCATGGCAGAGACGTCCAAGATTCTCTGTATGAACAAAAAGGTTCTGATCCCCGATATGAAGGCGGGTTGCTCTCTCGCGGAAAGCATCACGGCGGCGGACATCAAACTGCTGCGTGAAAAATTCCCCGGCGTTCCTATTGCATCCTATGTCAACACGTCCGCCGAAGTGAAAGCCGAAAGCGATATCTGTGTGACATCGGGCAACGCCGTGAAAATCATCAACGCGATGAAAGAAGACACTATCCTGATGGTGCCGGACCAGTATCTTGCGGCCTACACACAAACACAGACGACCAAAAAAATCCTGACATGGCAGGGCAGTTGCATGGTGCATGAGAAATTCACACCGGAAGAAATCGCCGCCATGCGTATAAAATATCCTGGCGTGGTTGTTATCGCCCACCCCGAATGCCCGCCGGACGTTATCGCGGCTTCGGATTTTGCCGGCTCGACACAACAGATGATCGAGTTCGTGGAAAAAGACAAACCCGCAAAAGTAATGCTGATCACCGAATGCTCCATGTCCGACAATATCCAAGCGGCGCATCCGGAAATGCAGCTGGTGCGTCCGTGCCAGCTTTGCCCGCACATGAAAAAAATCACCCTGCCGAAAATCCTCGACTGCCTGCAAAACGAAACGCCGGAAGTTTTCGTTGATCCGGCCATCGCCGACCGCGCGCGTCTTCCCATCGAGCGCATGCTGGAACTGAGCAAGTAATGATCTCTGCCCTGCATATCGAAGATATCGTCCGCGCAGCTTTGAAAGAAGATCTTGGCCACGGCCATGACATCACAACCGAATGCACTGTGCCGCTCGACAAAGACGCACGCGCCTTGCTGAACGCCCGCAAGGCAGGAAGACTGGCCGGTGTTGTCGCGGGTCTTGCCGCTTTTACGATCACCGATCCCGATTGCGAAATAGAACTGCTGAAGGGCGATGGCGAAGACATTGCAGCGGGCGAAGACATCGCCATTATTACAGGATCGGCCCGTGCGATTTTAACCGCGGAACGCGTGGCTTTGAATTTCATACAACATCTTTCCGGCGTAGCGACATTGACCAAACACTATGTCGATGCCATCGAAGACACGGGCGCGAAGATTGTCGACACGCGCAAAACCATTCCCGGCCTGCGCAGTTTGCAAAAACAGGCGGTACGCCTTGGCGGCGGGATGAACCACCGTTTCGGCCTCGATGATGCCGTGCTTATAAAAGACAATCACATTGCGCTTGCGGGGGGCATTTACCCTGCCCTGCAAATGGCGAAATCGAACGCCGGCCATATGGTGAAAATCGAAATCGAAGTCGACAATCTCGACCAGCTGGAAGAAGTGCTCCAGCATGGCGGCGGTGCAGACATCATCATGCTCGACAATTTTTCAATTGAAGACATGGTGAAGGCCGTGAAGCGCATTGACAACAAGGCGATTATAGAAGCTTCGGGCGGTGTAAACCTGCAAACCGTGAAGGCAATTGCCGAAACCGGCGTGCATATCATTTCCGTCGGTGCGCTCACCCACAGCGCCCCTGCCCTTGATATCGGTCTGGATATCGAACCAATCGAAGAATAAAAAGCCCGGCATTGCCGGGCTTTTTTTCTCTCTGATGAAATCTTACATCCAGCCAAGCGACAGGAAGGCGATATGCACGGCGGCGAAAACATAATATCCGCCGAGTTGATATCCCGCATCAACGGCCATGCTTTGAATGGAATTGCCTGTGTAAAGTGCGCTCATAAGTGTCGGCGGCATGGAGAAAGCCACCCACAGCAAGCAGGACAAGCAGAAGTATCCGGCGGCGCTGTTAATGTCGAGGAATTGGGCGAGAAACGCATAGAAGCACGCCGACAATGTCCACAGGAACAGCGAGGCGATCATGCTCGGCATTGTGAAGATAACTTTTTTCTGTGTTTCGTTGAGTTCGATACCGCCGCCACGCATGACTTTGGGATGATACCAGACAAGGCCGAGCAAAAATGCCAACAGGCCGGAAAGCGCGAAGGCGCCGAAACTGATTTGGATGTCGTTAAGCATGTTCATTCCCCTGATTCCCTCGGGTTGGTTTCTTAAAGCGTAAAGTGATTTGCGCCCTTGTCCAATATCTATTCTAAAGACCATCAACAGGGCGCCCTGATTTCCCCGTATCAAACCATAAAAGTGTTAATGAAATCCCAACATAAAAAAACCGGCGAAAAGCGCCGGTTTCCTTGGGTTTCAGTGCATTCGCAAAGGCTTATACCTTGCGCTCTACCATCAGTTTTTTGATTTCCGCAATAGCCTTTGCCGGATTGAGATTTTTCGGGCAGGCGTTGGTGCAGTTCATGATCGTATGGCAGCGGTACAGCTTGAACGGGTCTTCCAGCTGGTCGAGTCGCTCGCCGGTCGCCTCGTCGCGGGAATCCGCAATCCAGCGCCATGCATTCAGGAGAATGGCGGGCCCCAGGAATTTCTCGGCGTTCCACCAGTAGCTGGGGCAGGACGTCGAGCAGCAGAAGCACAGGATGCAGGCTGCTGGGCCGCGCCCGTCTTCACCGTTCAGGATATTGGAATCCTCGGGCGATTGCAGGCGCTCTCGGGACGGGTTTGCGGTGTCCGCTTTCAGCCAGGGTTCGATTTCCTGATACTGCGCGTAAACATGGGAAAGATCGGGCACAAGGTCTTTGACCACCGGCATGTGCGGCAACGGCGTGATTTTAACGTCGCCCGAAACTTCGGAAATGGGTTTCAAGCATGCCAGCGTGTTGCGACCATCAATGTTCATCGAACAGGAACCGCAAATCCCTTCGCGGCAGGAACGGCGGAACGCCAGTGTTGAGTCCACATTGTTCTTGATGTGGATCATCGCATCCAGAACCATCGGACCGCAATCGTCGAGATCGATCGTAAATGAATCCATGCGCGGGTTTTCGCCCGTGTCCGGGTCATAGCGATAGATATTAAAGGTCTTCTTGCGCTTCGCGTCTTTCGCGCTCGCATCAACCTTCTTACCCGGCTTGATTTTGGAATTCTTTGGAAGCGTAAATTCGGCCATGTTCTACTCCTAGTAAACCCGTTTCTTCGGCGGGATGGCTTCTACATCATTTGTCAGTGTGTGCAGGATGACCGGGCGGTAATCGATAGATGTCTTGCCCTTTTCGTCCACGCGCATGATCGTGTGTTTCATCCATTTCTCATCGTTACGATCCGCGAAATCTTCACGGGCGTGCGCGCCGCGGGATTCTTCACGGTTAACACCGGAATAAAGCGTGGCGACCGCCTGCCCCATCAGGTTTTCAAGTTCCAGCGCCTCGACAAGGTCCGTGTTGAAAATCATCGAACGGTCGGTGATACCCAGATCGGTTTTCTTATCAAACGCCTTGGAAATAAGTTCACAGCCTTCCTGCAGCGTCTCGCCCGTGCGGAACACGGCGGCGTGGTTTTGCATGATACGCTGCATCTCCGCACGAAGCGCGGCAGGCGTTGTCGATCCCTTGGAATGACGGACGCGATCCAAATGCGCGAGCGCCTTGTCACCGTTGTCGCCTTTGATCGTCTTGTGCGGCTGGCCCGGATACACCGTTTCCGCAGCGCGGATGGCGGCGGCGCGGCCAAACACGACGAGGTCGAGCAGAGAGTTGGAACCAAGACGGTTTGCGCCGTGCACGGACACGCAAGCCGCTTCGCCGATCGCCATCAGGCCAGGCACAACCTTGTTCGGGTCGGCGGATGTCGGGTTCAAAACTTCGCAACGCACGTTGGTCGGAATACCACCCATGTTGTAGTGGACCGTCGGCAGAACCGGAATCGGTTCCTTCTCCACATCCACGCCAGCGAAGATGCGTGCGGATTCCGCAATACCCGGCAGGCGTTGGTGAATGACTTCCGGCGGCAGGTGCATCAGGTTCAGATGGATATGGTCTTTGTTTTTGCCAACGCCGCGGCCTTCGCGGATTTCGATGGTCATCGAACGCGATACAACGTCGCGTGATGCAAGATCTTTGGCGGATGGCGCATAACGTTCCATGAAACGCTCGCCTTCGGAGTTGGTGAGGTAACCGCCCTCGCCGCGCACGCCTTCGGTGATCAGACAGCCTGCGCCGTAGATACCCGTCGGGTGGAATTGCACGAACTCCATGTCCTGCATCGGCAAACCGGCGCGTAGAACCATACCGCCGCCATCGCCCGTGCAGGTGTGCGCGGATGTGCAGGAGAAATAGGCGCGTCCGTATCCGCCCGTCGCCAGAATGGTCTGGTGCGCGCGGAAACGGTGGATCGTGCCATCGTCCAGATTCCATGCCATCACGCCGAGGCATTCGCCTTCATCGCCCATGATAAGGTCGAGCGCAAAATATTCGATAAAGAATTCGGCCTTGTGCTTCAGCGCCTGTTGGTAGAGCGTGTGCAAAATCGCGTGGCCAGTACGGTCCGCGGCGGCGCATGTTCTCTGCGCCGTGCCCTTGCCGTAGTGTGTCGTCATGCCGCCGAACGGGCGCTGGTAGATTTTGCCTTCGGGTGTGCGTGAAAACGGCACGCCGTAATGTTCCAGTTCGATAATCGCCGGAATGGCTTCGCGGCACATATATTCAATCGCGTCCTGATCGCCCAGCCAGTCGGAACCCTTGATGGTGTCGTAGAAGTGAAAGCGCCAGTCGTCTTCGCCCATATTGCCCAGCGCTGCGGAAATGCCGCCCTGCGCCGCCACCGTGTGCGAACGTGTTGGAAACACTTTGGAGATCAACGCGGTCTTGAGTCCCTTTTCGGCACAACCGAAACCGGCGCGAAGTCCTGCGCCGCCAGCGCCAACGACGACAACGTCGTATTCGTGATCAATGATTTTGTAAGACTGGTTCATATTCTTATAACGCTATTTTCAGGATGGAAACGATGGAGGCCACGCCCATAAAGGCGAAAGCCATTTTCACGGCAATAATCTGGAGCAGCTTTGACGAATGGGATGCCACATAATCTTCGATAACAACCTGCAAACCGCTTGCCGCATGGTGATAGACGCCCGCCACGAACAGGATCAGCAACGCGGTGTTCCATGGCTGTGACAGCCATTGCGTGAATTCCCAATAAGAGAGGCCGCGCAGGCTGATAATCGAATAGATCAGCCAGAAGACGAGCGGCAGGATGGCAACGGCGGTTACACGTTCCTGTAGCCAGTGATGTGCCCCTTCGTGCGACGAGCCCAGTCCGCGGGCTTTTGCGAGAGGAGATTGAATGCGTTCTTTTTGCTTGCTCATTGTTCTAACCTTAGTAGATCGAAGCGAAGTACCATGTGGCGGCGGTGAGGCCCGCAGACGCCAACAATACAACCCAACCCGCCATAATCGCGGCGCGTTCCTCCAGAAGATGCACCGTGTCCCAGATCAGGTGACGGACACCGTTACAGGTGTGATAGTAAAGCGCGAAAGACCACGCGAAGAGGATCAGCGTGCCAACGGTGGTGATGGAAAAATCCTTGATCCAGACAAAAGCTTCCTCGCTCACGGCGGCGGCGATAAGAAACGCTGTAATCAAAAGGCAGCCAGCAGAAAGTCCGACACCTGTAATACGGTGCGTGATGGACATGAGCGCCGTCATCGGCAAACGATACACCTGAAGGTGGGGCGATAACGGACGTTCTTGCTTTTTCGGGGCGGTGCTTTTGGCGATATCGGTCATTGGGTCATCTCGCGTAATTTAGACAGTCACGATAATAGAGCCCGGGATAGCATATTCCAATGCAAAATCATGAAAAAAATGACAGATATTTTTAATTGAGAGTAGTTCTTAACTGGCAACAAACATTAACGAAGTTCCATTGATGCTATAACGCCAGAGATTGCCGCCCTCCCCGTCGACCGTAAACTTGTATCCCAGATGAGAACCGCAATTTTTACAATGCACTTCCGTGCGCGGAAGGATGATGCCGAAATCGGTGGAAAGCCCGAGCCGCTTGGGATCTATAGGAGCGCGGAAAGCCGGATAATCATTGGTCATAAGTTTGGATGTGGACGCAAAAAGCTCCACCCCGCATCCACGGCAGGCGTACACTCCTTTCCTGCGTTCCCGCAGCAGCGGCGAGTTGCCCGCCGTTTCATTCTCCCCGCCGCGCAGGATTGCATACGCTTCATCCCCCAGTTTCTTGCGCCATTCAGCCTCGCTCAGGCTGTAGGGAAAAACGGCGCCCTTCTTTCTGAGAAAATTGAAATTGATCAAATCGGCACGGGCGGGCCAAGGCAAAAACACGGCGGCCAAGACACCAAGGGCCGATCCTATAAAAAGCCTGCGGGAAATGGGAGGCGTCATGATTGCATTCCGTTCCGGTAAAATTGGGGTATAGTCCTTGGCAGAATATAGCATTTAGAAAGCAGTAAAACAGGCATGAAACACATACTGTCCATCCAAAGCCATGTTGCGTTCGGCCATGTCGGCAATGCCGCCGCCGTTTTTCCCCTGCAAAGGCTGGGCTTTGAGGTCATTGCCATAAATACGGTCCAGTTTTCAAACCACACCGGTTACGGGCAATGGACAGGCCAGGTTTTTCCGGCCGAACATGTAAAGGACATCCTGATGGGACTGCAGGCGCGAGGCGCGCTTGCCTCTGTCGACGCGCTGCTCACCGGTTATATGGGTTCTCCTGAAATTGCCGAGACCATTATGGATACGCTCGATTTGTTGCCTGCCAACGCCACATGGCTGTGCGATCCCGTGATGGGCGATGTCGGGCGGGGATTTTTCGTGCGTGAAGGCATTCCCGCTTTCTTCCGGGAACGCGCGGTGCCCAAAGCCAGGATCATCACCCCAAACCAGTTTGAACTGGAATACCTTACCGAACGCTCTATCCACACACTGGAGGATGCAAGGGAAGCCTGCCGCGCCGCGCATGCGATGGGTCCGGATATTGTCCTGCTGACATCGCTTTTGCACGACGAGACACCAGACGGCACGATCCAGATGATGGCGTCATCAAAATCCGGCGAACAATATCTGGTTGCCACGCCCATGCTGCCGCTCTCCCCCGCTCCCAACGGCGCGGGCGATTGCACATCGGCTTTGTTCCTCGCCCACAATCTTTCGGGCGCATCGTTGAGGGATGCGCTTGCCAAAACAGCCGCCAGCGTGTTCAGCCTGTTTCAAGAAACACAGCAGGCCGGTACGCGCGAGCTGGCATTGATACAGGCACAGCATCACTTCGTTGCCCCCGCGCCCATAGATGTAACAGCCTTGTAAAAAAACCCGCCGGATGGCGGGTTTTTCAAATCTCTTTGTTGGCTGTTAGAATTTGTAGCCCATACCGACGAAGGCGATGTAACGGTCTTCGTATTTGTCCTTGCTCAGATCCGCGCCGATTTTGAACGTTGTCTGCTCGCTCACCTGCAAGGACAGTTCTGTCGCCAGACCAATCTGGTGCGTGGTCAGATCGCGCCCCTCCACCGTGGTCGAAGCGCCGGAGCCGACAAAGCTGGTCGCGGAACCCGCCGATTCAACTTCCCAGTCTTTGCCCACATACGGGCTCAGCGTGATATCCAGCTGGTTTTCGCCCACGGGTACGCCGGCCTTGAAACGCGCGCCGATTTTACCGCCCGCGACGGAGAAAGAATCGCTTTCGACATCCATGTTGAATGCACCGCCACCCTCTTCCGAATATCCTTCGGTCCAGACTTTGGTGTAAGACAGCTGAACATATGGTTCGACCTGCAGGTCGCCGTGCGTGAACAGATGGCTTGCGCCAACCGAAGCGCTCGCGCTGTAACCATCGTAATCAGCTTCGGGGTTTGCAACAATGCCGCCAAGGTCAATACGGCGCTGGGATTCATAATTGCTGTAACCGCCCGTAACCAGACCTGTCAGCTTCGTTTCGCCCAGAAGCTTCTGGCCGTACATACCCATATTGTAGTTTTCGGCATCGGTCTTACCGGCATCGTTGTCGATATCGATATCGGAGAAAAAGCTGCTTCCGATCACACCGATCAGGTGGTTTTCATCGATGGCGACTTCATAACCGGCAACAACGCCGCGGCTGAACGAGTCATAGCCCATCGATTCCGGTGTATCGCTGCCGTTGGCGCCAGCCGCCACACCGTTGATCCAGAAAGCGTTCTGGCCTGTCTGGAATTTCTTGTACGGCGCGGATGCCAGCGCCATGACCGGGTCTGCGCTGCCGCCCATACCTGAAGGACGGGACGATTGCGCCTCATCACCGAATATCCATTGCGAGGTCGAGAATGTGCCGTCCTGAAAATTCATGTTCTGCATCGGAGAGGATGCACCGAGAACCGTTCCGACTTTTTCGAGAACCACGCTTGCCGTCTGGCCGCTGGCATTCATAGCCGTCTGCCCGTTGATAGAAGTGTTGACCGGGAAAATGGTCTTCAATGCTTCCACTGTTTCTTCCTGGCTAAGACCATTGAGGTAATTCGCCACGGTTTGACGCGGACCCGCATCATCAAATTGGTCGAAATATTCGGCATAGCCGGATGCAGCTGTCTGGTTTGCGTTTTGTACATAACCGCCGCCGCTGATAGAACCCAACGGTACCAATGCATAGCGGATAACACCACCCGCATAGAGCACATCGCCACTGCCGAGACCGTAAAAGGTGATGGTATTGAATGTACCGGAATCATCGATTGCGCCGACAAATGTTCGGGGGCCGTGCCCCGCCGGAACGCCGGGGTTGTCGGAATTCTGTGTCGCCTCACCCACCAGGATCGGCGCACCACCATCAAAGCTCAGATAAAGGCCCGAAGGAAAACAACAGGTCGCCCAGTTTTCGAGATCAAGACCAAAGCCATTAATGGCGTTGTTAAACGTAAAAGTCAGACCGGAATCGATCAATCCGTCCGCGGTCATATCGATAGCGTCTCCGCCCTGAAGACCGTTCAATCCTGTAAAGCCGGAAAACGCGCCATTCAGGGTGGTGGTATTAACTGTGCGCCCTGAGCCATTCGTCGCAGTTATGGTGAAATCTGTTTGCGTCCATGACGAATCTCCATCGTTCAATCCGGACAGAGCCTGCGTCCATAATGTGCCGCCCGCATCGTTCACACGTGTATCGAAATAAGCGCGGCCATCGGGAATGGTATCGAAAAACGGAAGTGGCTCTGCAAGAACAGCGGTCGGCACCAATATGGTTGTGATGGTAAGCCCGAGCACAAATTTGCGGGCAAGAGAGCAAGATACGGACATGGCTGATCCCCTTTGGTTTTGTTATATGGCGCTTGATTCGCGGACCTTCCTGATTACAATCCATCCACCCTTTCTAATCAAGATTTTCCTTGTTTTATTGTGTTTGCACCGCAATAGCAAAACTCCGCCTCGCTACTGCGGAGTTTCCATACGATAGCGTATCATGCTTGGGGCTGGGGACGGGGTCGCTGCGGCTCGTCGGGCGATATGTAACGCTCAAGAACCTCGCTGTAGAGTTTCCTTTGCGCGGCTTCCTGTCTGATACCGTCAAGGTATCCGTGTTGCGCCCTGTGCGTTTGTATCAGCACAATTTCAGCGTCGAACAATTGCTGCAGACACACAGGCCCCGCATATTTAACCTGCTGAACATCACGCAGATAGCGATGGTAGTGAAGATAGTCGCTGTTGCGCAAAACTTCGGCCACATCGAGGATAAGTTCGCGCGTTTTGGTGAAAACATTCAAAAAGCCGTCGATATTGCTGGAGCGCAGCCACACATGATCCGGCTTTTTGGCGGGCGTAAAAGCAAAGGGCTGAAATGCTTTGAGAGCTTTTCCGAATTCCGCGACTTCTTCCTCCAGATAATCCGGCGCAGGAAGACGAAAATCCGCCTGCCCCTCTTCCATGGCGAGCCTGTGTTCACCGTCCTCTATAACCGCCTTGAGGCCGTCATGCATAGCGTAGGAACGACGATAAAGATGCAGGAACTGATTGTACAATTTGGTGGGAAGACACACCTGCGGCACAGGCGCCGCGATATTGAAAGATCGCGCTAGATCAGCAACAGAACTGTTGAATATGGTTTGACCGTGTGCGCCCAAACCGCCCTCCACAAAAGAAAACCCAGTAAGTACTTAGTCTCAAAAAAGAGAACAGCCGCTTATGCGGCTGCTTTCATGTATTTTTTCGTCAGGACTTCCGCGATCTGTACGGCGTTCAAAGCCGCGCCTTTGCGCAAATTGTCCGACACGCACCAGAAATTCAAACCGTGCTCGACGGATGCGTCCTTGCGAATGCGGGAAACGAACACATCATCTTCCCCGGCAATTTCCGCAGGCGTCACAAAACCAAGATCGGAATCCAGATCAATGATCGTTACACCCGGCGCCTTTTTCCATGCTTTCATGGCATCCATCGGTGACAGCGCGGATTCGAATTCCACGTTGACCATTTCCGAGTGGCCGATAAAAACCGGAACGCGCACGCAGTTCGCGCAAACCTGGATGTTCGTGCCCATGATCTTGTTGGTTTCGACGACCATCTTCCATTCTTCCTTTGTCATGCCGTCATCGAGGAATTTGTCGATCTGCGGAATGACGTTGAAGGAAATCTGTTTCGGGAAGACTTCCGGATTAGCCTGGTCGTTCATGTAGAAATGACGTGTCTGCTGGAACAACTCGTCCATGGCAGGCTTGCCGCCGCCGGAAACCGATTGATAGGTGCTCACCACCACGCGCTTGATTTTCGCAACGTCGTTGAGGGGTTTCAGCGCAACAACCATCTGGATGGTCGAGCAGTTCGGGTTGGCGATGATGCCTTTTTTCGTGTGCCATTCGATATCGTGCGGGTTCACCTCCGGCACTACGAGCGGCACATCCTCATCCATGCGGAAGTGCGATGTGTTGTCGATGACGACCGCGCCGGCCTTTGCCGCAACAGGCGAAAACTCGGCGGATACTTTTGCGCCCGGAGAGGAAAGTACAATATCGACGCCTTTGAAGTCGAACTTGGCGAGGTCCTGAACCTTGATGTCGTCATCGCCGAACGAAATCTCCTTGCCCGCCGAACGGGAAGAAGCCAGAGCGATAACCTCGCTGACCGGAAAATTGCGTTCATGCAGGATGTTGAGCATTTCATGCCCGACATTCCCGGTCGCGCCGACAACGGCCACTTTGTAACCCATAATCAAATCCCTCTTTTAGCTATTCTTAAGTCCTTACTGTGATATGATAATTTCCGGCTGAAACTCAAGGTTTTTCTTAATAACACCCCTATGGACTTCCAGATTTTCGACAATATCCCCATAGGCCTGTGCGTCCTTAAACGCGACAGGAAGGATTTAACATGCCTTTACGCCAACGCGGCCATGAAGGGCATGATCGGGCCTTCGCTCGCCAATCGCGCATTCGAGGAAATATGGCCCTGTGACGAAGCCTTTGAATTGGGCCGCAAACTCCGTTCCCCGACACCGCCCGCCGACGCCACTCTGCCCTTTGTCCGCAACAGCCGGCAATGCTGGGCCTTGCTGACGATTTCGCAGGAAAAATTCGGCGGTACGGATTGCTACGCGCTCTGGGCCACAGATGTTTCGGCAAGCAAGGACGCGGAGGAAAGCCTTAAGCGGGCAGTCGCCCACTCCGATGCGCTTGCAGACCAGAAATCAAACTTCCTGGCCACGATAAGCCATGAAATCAGAACACCGATGCAATCCATCTACGGGTTGCTTGAGATGATCGAGTTGGACAAACCTTCGCCAAACGTCCTGACCATGGCCCAGACCGCGCGGAATTCCGCCTCGGGTCTTCTTGAAATCCTCGATGACGTTCTGGACTTCGCCAAAATGGACGCGGACCAGATGGAACTGGATCATTTCGAGGTGCCTGTCCGCACATTGGCGCGCGGCATCCTCGAAGCCATGACCGTCAAGGTGCAGGGAAAAAACATCACGCTTAAGGATGAGATTGCGGGGGACGTTCCATTCGTCGTTGTCGGCGACCCAAAAAGATTGCGCCAGATCATTATCAACCTGATCGGCAACGCGATGAAATTCACCAAGGACGGATCGGTGACGATCAAGGTCAACCGCGGTGGAAAAATTCTGCCGCAACCGGCACGCGGTTTCGTTCTCCGCATTGAAATCGTCGATACGGGCATCGGCATGAGCGAGGAAGTCGCCGGTAAATTGTTCCGCCCTTTCAGCCAAGCCGACAATTCCACATCGCGCAAATATGGCGGCACCGGGCTGGGCCTTTCCATTTGCAAAAAACTCGTTGAATTGATGGGCGGGCAAATCGGCGTTACCAGCGAAGCAGGCAAAGGCTCCACCTTCTGGTTCGAGATTCCGACAGAAGAAGTGAGCACAGAGACCAACTCGGTTGATCTGCCCTCACTGGACGGTATTTCCGTTTTGTCGGTTGAGGACCATCCGATGGGTGCAAAGGAAATCGTCAAGTCCTTGCGTTCCATGGGGGCCACAGTCGAAAGCTGCCCCACCATTGCGGAAGCCCTGCAACTCGTAAAACGCAGGCCGTTTGACGTGGGCTTGATAGACCAGGGTTTACCGGACGGGCTCGGCCTCGATCTTATCCGCGAGATCATGCAAATCCGCCCCTTTATGGGACTCGTGATGTATACGGTACGTGACGATGCGGGACTGCAACATTCCCTGCAATCACTCGGCGTTGTCTATCTTGCAAAACCTGCAAGCCGCATAGGGCTTGGCGAAGCTGTTCGCGACGCTGCTTCCAAAACGGTGAAAATGGACACGCAGGGCCCCCGCCGCCTTGTTATCGCCGAAGACACGGAAAGTGTGCGCGATGTGTTGCGCAGGCAGCTGGACACACTCGGCGTAGAGGCAACCTTTGTGGAGAATGGCCGAGAAGCGTTATTCGCGGTGCGTAGCGGTGAATACGGCATCCTGCTCACCGACCTGCATATGCCGGAAATGGATGGTTATGCGGTGGTGAAAGCCATACGCGAAGACGATGAAGCAACAGGCCGCCATTTCCCCATCATTGCGCTCACCGCGGATGTGCAGATGGCGCAGCGACAGATTTACATGGGACACGGATTCGATGAATGTCTTTTGAAACCTGTATCGCTCGGCCAGTTCCGCCGTCTGCTGATACGCTGGGGTTTGCTCTCCGAGAATGCGCAAGATCTTAGTCCTACCACTCCACCGCCATCAACGACTGGAAGCAACAGCGCCATTGACCGCGACGCCATGATCGCACAGATGGGCGCCTTTGATGAAAACGCCATAGAGATGCTGAAACTCTTTGTAGAGATGACGGAATCCCTTGTGCAAAAGATCAGGGAAGCCGGTGAGCAGAATGATGACACCATGCTTCGTGAAAGCGCGCACAGCCTGAAAGGCGCTGCGCGTTCTGCCTGTCTCAACGATTTGGGAGAGGCCGCCGCGGCGCTTCAACATGCTGCGGAAACCAATGGCGGCGGCTATCTCGAGCTTACAAAAAAAATTGACGCGGAATTTATCCGCGCCAAGCAGGAAATAGAAAAACTTTAGATATTACGGGCAGTTTGCGAGTTCGTCAGCGCCCTGATACACCGCGCTTGGACTGGACATCAACCACACACGAAAACATGTAGCACCTGTAGGGCATACGAAAAGCGGATCGTCGCTGGTCATTGAAAAAGGCCCGGTTATAACATCGGCTTCGCATTCCGAAAATTGGTCGTCAAGTTTTTCTAAAGCGGTTGTAAGATACGAATCCGTTTTATCAGTCCCTATAAGGATAAAAACACCATCTTCCATATTGTAGTAAGACCATGGCGAAAAAAGCTTGGGCGGCGGCGGCAAAAACTTACCTGATTTCCCGCCAAAGATTAGCGCGTGCTCGTTGCTGTCGCCCGGATTACCGGGGCAACGCAAATCGGATACCCAAGACGTTCCGACGGCCGTTGGGCCGGGCGTTGCGCCTGTGAAATACGCATTGTTGGGGAAAATGGGATATGGTTCGTTATACCCGTGCCACAAGGCCGCATAGCCTGGTGTTGTGTCGCCGGCTGGGTATGTCAGCACGCATTCCTGAATGGCGGAGCGGATAAAGTTGATCTGGGAATTTAATTCTGTAACCGTGTTAAACGCGTTTTGCGAGGTGGTCTGCTGGCTGGATGAATCCATAAACGTCGCGGTCAATGCCGCCAGCAATGCGATGGCAATCAGGATGTAGACAAGGGCGCTGCCCTTTTGAGAATTTCTTGCACGCATTTTCATTCCTTATCCAAACATCCGGATATCTTTAATGACACTCAGCATTTTCTTCCGCGCTCTGATAAATGGCCGTTGGATTTGTAACCAACCATACACGCAAGCATGTGCTGCCTGCGCCACAATAATCACCTTCTGTGGCCATAACAACGTTGGTGCTGTCGGCCGTTATGATATCCACCTCGCATTCAAAGAAGCTGTCCTCCACTCTTTGTACAGCGTTTTGAACAGAGCTGTCAGTGTTGGAAGAACCTATCATGAAGTAAACCCCATCAGCCCCCGTATAATAATACCATTTATCAAATAGTTTTGGCGGCGGCGGCAGAAACTTGCCCGTGGAGCCGCCAAAAATTCTGGCATGGTCGTTTGAATCCCCCGGCAGTCCGGGACAGCCAACATATTCCACGAGATCCTCCGATGACGGCGATGCCAGATATGTATCCGTTGGCTTTAACGGATACGGTTTAACGGGCGGAGGAGAAATCGAAGCATATCCGTTGGTCGTGTCGCCACCGGGATGCGTCAGCACACACTCCTGAATGGCGGAACGGATAAAGTTGATTTGTGAAATAAGTTCTGCAGCAGCATCAAATGTGTTCTGCGATGAAGACTGCTGGTTTGATGTGTTCATTAACGTCGCGGTCAATGCCGCCAGCAATGCGATGGCAATCAGGATGTATACGAGGGCGCTGCCCCTTTGCGATTGCGTCTTTGCCATTTTCTTTCCTGCAAGTCCGGCCTTCCAACGATTGGAAGGCCGGACTGCGTATGAGGAAATACAGTTCGTTAGGTCTTATCGTTCCAGAAGGACCGAGTAGAAGACGTTGCGTATAGTGCCTGAAGCAGCATCTTTAAAGCATCCGGAAGCCTGACGCGAAAAGATTGTGGTGCAACCGGTCGGTGCAAGGGTTTGTACCGATGTTGAAGGGAATGTAACGCCTTCTTCCATAAGAATATCCACGTTTGCGGCTGACGCAGCAACTGTTGGAATCGTGGTGTTAGGCGAACATGCAGGGCTAGCATTAGGAACATCAATGCCCAGTTCTTCGTTCACCTGACGACAAACACCATCAGAAATGCCTGGCAGGAATGCGATCACATCGTTACCGCCCGTACCGTCGATACCGATACCGGGGACTTCGAACTGTGCATTGAACGTCCATTGAAGCGTGCTGTTACCGCTGGCGGAAAGATCTGCAGGTGCATCCTGGAAGCTCGCGCCACCGCCACTCGGGTGGAAGACGAGCTGGCTAGCGGAAATACCGGCCTGATCGCCAGGCGCGTTGAAGAACACGTTTTCAATCGCTACGCCACCCAGAACCATGCGAATGATGGAAGTTCTCAGTGCGGTCGGGTATTGCGTCATCTGAGCGGAGCTCAGGATATTCTTCTCACGTTCCGTGGAGCCGCCGCCCGAACGGGTCGACTGTGTCACGACGTAGGACAGCGCTGCGAACAACGCCACGGCGATCAAGATAAGGAATAGAACATTCCCCTTCTCGGACTGCCTGTAAGTTTTATTGGTAATCATTGGTATTTCCTCCTTAGAATTTAACAACCCAAATTTATCCGTATTACTGTTGAATTACTTCGCCGAGCCCGCAGCAGGGGTCGGGTTTTCCACAGAAACCTTGTTAACTTTCAAAGACACAGCCAGTTTGTCGGTGTTGCCGCATTCGCGCCCGACACAGAGCTTGTCCAGTGTCACACGCCAGCCGGACCCGCCGTTCTGCATGTGGCCGATCGCTTCGCGGAATTTCGCAAAATTGCTTGTTTGTCCGGATGTAATGACAATGGTTGAGCCGTTTACAGTCATATTTAGCCCATTGTAATTGGGCGTCACCTTTTTGATAAAGGCCTCAACCTCTTCTTTAGCAATAGGTACATCCTTAATGGTGGGAACGATAGGCGTAAGCGCCTCAGCTTCTTTTAGCTCCGCGCGCAATTCCGTCAGCTGTCTTGCCTGAATACTGGCATAAAGCCCCAGCGCGCCTGCCATGGCCCATGCAATGCCTGCAGCGATCAACACAGTCTGACCGGCATTCTGCGGCAGTTTTTCAAGAAACGCGTTGAGATCGCCGCTGGACTTTGGGTCCATCAGCTTTTTCAGCACGCTCATATCGAAATTTTTAAAGTCTACTGCCATTGTTTCTTAGGGATAGTCGTTTGTATTTACATTAAATTGTACAGATAAATACTTTAGAAGCGGTTACAGAAAAAACCAATTTAGTTAAAATTTTATATACTTTAGTTGGTGCCTTTCATACGAACCCGTCCATCGGCCTCAAGACCGGGCTGAACCTGCCCTTTGATTGACCCAACCCCCTGCCCGTAAGCCGGCGGCAAAAGCACTTCCCAGCTGGCTTTGCCGCCTTCTACATTGTATTTCACTAATGTTCCGTCGATCTTCGCAAGCTCGTCGAGCATCTCCTGGATACGAACCATGTGCTTGATGGAGTCGGATTGCAAAGCGTTGTAGGCGTCGATCATGAGTTTTTGCGACGCACGCTCCGTTTCCATTTTAACCTTGGCGAGGTCGCGTCCCATGGTATTCGTAATGATGAACTGGAAGATCAGGAACAGGAACAGGATGAGCGTAATGCCCACCCCGACGTAAAGCAAAGACATGGAAGCCGCACGGGAAAGCTTTTCCGTGCGCAGCATCCGGTTCTTCCATGGAACGATATCGGCAAGATCCGGATTAATGGTCACAAAGTTCGCGTCCATCGATTGCATGCGCGGCAGCAATGTACGGGCGGCGCCCAGGAACACCTGCATACGGCCCGTGTCAGGATCCCAGCGCAACGCAGAGGCGACGCCTTCCTGTTCGTACAGATAAACCGTTTCCTTGTCCCAGAATTCGCTTTTGCCCGGCAGCGCCGCAGCCAGGGGACACCAGCTATCCGGTGCAGAAGACAGAGCGCTTGAAGGGCAGGCAAGATACCAAAGACGGCCACCATCGGCAGAATAAACGTAATGGACTTTTTCCGTGCCGCAGGCCTGCGAAGCCGCGTTCCACACGCCCTCTTCCTCGGATCCGGGAATGTGCGGAATGGCACCGCCAATCAATTCGTGCGGGAGGTAGGGAGAAAGTACGGATTTGAACGAACCTGCCTCACCGGCAAGATAATCTGCCATACCCGCGCGCGGACGCGAAACGCCATCACCCGATCTGCGCTCCGCGCTGGGCTTTCCACGTTCTGTAACGTCTTTGTCCTTGGTCGAGATAGCCAACCTAGAGAATCCCTTCTGTCAGTCCACCCATCATACTGTCCATGCTCATATTCATGACCGTTAGGGCGTAAATAGCAGAACCGAAAGCGATGGCGAGATAGACACCGGTGAGTGCGAATGCGAGCCAAACGATCAGAGAGTGTTTCGTCTTAGCCGATTGCGCCCGCATTTCGGCAATTGATTCCATGATTGTAGCAACTTGGTCGAGGTCCGACAAGCTAGCAAGTTCAAGGCGTTCCGCACGGGTAAGCGGCTCACGGTCCATGGCGGCGCCCAGGGAGATACCGCGCTCAAGATCGGCGTTTGTTTCTTCCCAATATTTGGAAACCTCAGGGGAACTGGTTGCCTCCCCGGCCTGTCTCAAGGCCTGGGAAATGGGAACGAGACCACGAAGCATGCGCGCGCATGCCATCATAGAGTCGGAAAAGCCAAGATCTCGCAGATATGCGCCGATCAAAGGAATTCTTCGGACAATGCGTGCCGTGGGCCAGTCGTTTTTACCGCGGTTCAGCCAGAAGGAAATAATAGCCCAGACCATGAAACCGCCGACGGCAAAGGCGGAATAAATCAGGACGTTCCATGTCAGGTCGAGATTGTCTACAACGCGATTGTATTTTTCAAGTTCTTCAGGTTTTTCCGGCGCGTTTCCATGAAACCACCCGAGGATCATATCCTTTCCCCAGAACAGCGACTGCACAATGGAAATAAGGTCGAAACCCAGCCATCCCATGGTGCCCATAATGGCGCGCGCGTTTTTCTTCTTCTGCGTGATGGAGTGAATGGCGTGCGGGATACCTTCCGACAACTTGTTTGCACGCTCCGAAGCCGCAAGAATGGCAAGCGTGCCTTTATCAAAAATATTCAGTGCCTTAAGCGCGTCAATTACACCAAGACCTCTGGCAAGAGCTTCCCTCGCCGGCGCCAGAATGTTCTGACGCATCGGGTTCGTCTCTGCCTGGATAATCTTCCAGAACGCAACGCCGGGCGATGTAGACATGGAGCGGAACATAATCCCGCGCAGCAACTGCACCTGCCACCAGCTTGATCTTGCAAACAATCTTTCGAGCGGAGAACGTTCGTGCGGGCGAATGGAAAGGACATAGCCGCCTTTCTTTATGACGGCCGTGCGCACGTCCTCCTCAGTGGGAAGATAGAACGACTCCTGAGCCCTTTTCGGCCCGGAGGTGCTATCATAAGCAATCTCGGCAACCCATTGTCTCATTTACAAATCCTGAAACTTACTCTTCAAGGTAGGACAGCGCGGCTTTCGGATCCACAAGCCCGCTCTTGATAAGGTCGATCAGACCTTCGCGGCGCGTGTGGACGATAACCCCGTCTTCGCGAACAATATCATTCACGTTTTTCATTAATGCTTCGTAAATGGCGTTACGTTGCGCCGGACCCAGCGTGATCAGGATAGCGTCCAGCAGCAATGTTCGGCCGGAAATACCTGTTCTGTTGCACAAATCGCAGCCCGCGTTGTTGTGGGTGCGAATACCGGTTCCCGGGTCTATGCCCAGCTGGTCTATTTCGTGTTCGCGCAAGACATCACCCGCTTTTTCATGGTGCGCACAGCCCTGACACAAGGTTCTCACAAGGCGCTGGTTCATGATCGCACGAACCTGCTGGGCCAGCGTAAAGGTCGAAGAACGTTCGCGCTCGGAAGGCATCAAAGATCTCAAACGTTCGAATGTTTGAAGCGCCGTGTCGGCGTGAACGGTGGAAATAACGGTGTGGCCGGATTCAGCGGCGCGAAGAGACGTTTCAACCGTATCGGCGTCACGCATTTCCCCGATGATGATATAATCAGGGTCGTGACGCATCGCGGCGCGGATAAGGTCTGCGAATTCCCCGCCGTGCATACCGGGGCGCACCTGCCATTGGGTGGCGTAACGCAGTTCGTATTCGATCGGGTCTTCGATGGTAAGAACGTGTTTACGGCGCCTGTCGATCTGCTGCACGCAGGCATAGAGCGTTGTCGTCTTACCCGAACCTGTCGGGCCGGACAGAAGGATCAGGCCGCCGCCGCCCTTGATTTCCGGTGAAAGCAGGTTGGAAAGATAATCGCCCACATCCGGGTGACGGCGGAACAACTCGTCAAAACCTTTAAGCGCCGCGCGGTCGAGCAAACGAAGCGTGATTTTCTCACCGTCCTGCCCTTGCGGACCTGCGGCGCATCGCACGTCGATGGAACGGCCTTGCCAGATAAAACCGAAACGGCCGTCTTTTGGTGTAACACGATCCCCGAAGTTAAGGCCGGCGTCACGCTTCAGAAGCGTGGTAAGACGCGCCATGGCATCGTTGGGCAGAAGATGCATAGGGATCAAATCACCGTCGATGCGGTACTTGATCCAGTTCGGCGCGTCCGCGCCATTGTCGGCAACAAGGTGAATATCGGATGCGCGCATTTGCAGGGCTTCCGCAAGCATGTCGCGCTGAAACTGGTTGAGCAAAAGACCGTTGTCCGTATCGGATAGCCATTGCGAAAGCGTTTTTTCCGTACGATCGGCGGACAAATCGTGCACCGAGCGCAATGTTTCGAGCAATTCTGCACGGTCCCACATCTCGATATCGACCTTGTCGACACGGAATCCGGAACGCGTTGCCGTGGAAATCAGGGCATCAATCTGGCGTTGGTTCAAATCATTCAACGGCGCGATTTTCATTACACCGTCACGCAGACCGATCAGGTGAATCGAAAGCGGCAGCCAGGCCTGAACGGGCAGAACAGAGCGTAGCTGGTCGCCGGTCGCGCGGTCCTTGATACCCTCTTCCTCCTCAAGTTCGGAGGGACCGGTGGCGCCAGCCATGTCGAGAAGTTGTTCGGTGGAGCGCGATACACCCTGTTCAATAAACATGGCGCGTTCGCGCTGAACCATGTCGAGATAACGTTCACGCCCTTCGACGGAACGTGCACGGCGGCGGTCGGACCAGCGGCGGTCGACACCACCGGGTGGCGGCTGGTTTGATTTGCGTCGGTCGCGTTCTGTCGCGCTTCCGCGTCGCTCTTGAAAGCCCGCAGGAAGTTCCGATGGGGGTTGTCCTGATCCTGTTTCCTGTTCGCTCATCCTGAACCAATCAGTCTATGGAGTGGTTGTAGAACTACTCGTTGTCGTTGCGGATGACGGCGTAGTTGTGGATCCTCCACTGCTTGATTGTGTATCAAGAAGGTTAACGGAAGATAAAGAACGGTCGAACAGAAGGAGAACTTTTTGGGCGCCGTTCTGGAATTCCACAGCACTGGGGCGGATGGAGATGCTCCAGAGCACACCGCCTATGACGGCTTGCTCTCCGTTGAACACCACACGGCTACCACCGGGACCGGACACGATGGCACGGTTGGAGGAATAAGAAGTTATCGTGTAACCATCGAGAATACCACGCACATCGACCTGGGGCATGGAACGCTCACCACTTGTAGATGTTACGGTTGAAGAAGCAGGTTTTGCGCTCTCACCCGAAGAAGAAGATGGCTTGGAAGTCGTTTTTTTATTCGCATCGCCCGTTTTTGGAGCGCTGCTTTCATCGGCATCCAAAGCAACGTCTTCGCCCATTTCGTCCATGGAGAGCGGCTGGATGTTGCGGATGATGGCTTCAGGCCCTTGTTCACCCAGCATGATAGCCTTGGAATCACGATTGACAGGCTTTGCGGCACTACCGCGCAAAGGCATGACAAGAATACCACGCGCACCCGTGTGTGCGACCTGCACGTCATCCACAATCGTCCCCTCGCGCACCGGTTCCCACGTCAGTGTAAGCGGGCATGCTTCCAGGGGGCCAAGAACTTCTCCTACGGTACAGCCCGTGGGCTCTGTTTTAATACCGTTTTCGGAATTGGTCATACGGATCGCCGTAAGCGTGACAGGAGCGTCACCCACGTTAACCAGCGAAGCCGTGATAGAGGCGCTGCGGGATACGCCGCTTCCAAAATCAATATTTTCCGTCGAGGAAACCAGCAACCCTTTGCCGGGGATCGCTTCCGGGAACAATGTCGCCTTTTCGGCCTCTTCAGGATCGTAAGCGCCTTTAAGCTCTACGGTGGAAACACCCGTTGCGCCGCTGTGACGGACAATAACAGTGCCCGTTGCAGGGCCACGCTGTTCAGGCGACCACGTGATAGCACCAACGCACGCAGCGCCGGTGGCAAGCTCACCACAATTGGACTCAATGCTGAAACCGGATTGATCGCCGGCGGAGACATCGATGCTTTCGATGTTGATGCTTTTTGATGTTTTGTTGCGAAGGATGACGGCTTTAACCTGAGGGCGGCTTTCATCCAGCGTTCCAAAATCAATCATATTCGGAATAGTCTCAAGGTCGCTGATAAGATCCTTGGCATCTGTGCCTGTGGCATCAACGTTACCGTCGATCGTCGATGTCAGAAGTTTTGCACGGCCATCATGGCGCATCAGCATTTCAATACGGAATTTGCCTTGCTGAAGACCTTTGATCTGCAGCGAGATGGCACAAATTTCACCCGGCGCGATAGCGTCCATCGCGCACTGGTTTTCGCCTATTGTCGCGGAAATATTCGAAGACGGATAAAGATTGATGGCACCGGTTTTGATTGGTTTGGAATCATCGTTGCGGAACAGAATAACGGCCTGCCCCGAACTGCCCAGCGTCACAGATCCCGCGTCAACTTTGTCTGTCACAGGCTTAAGGTCACCGGCCTGCCCCCCGGTAGCACGCGAGCCCGGATCATCAAACGCAGACTGCGCCAAAGCCGCCGAAGAAATCGTTACAGCGGCAGCGAAAACAAGAGCGGCATATCTGATAGCGGAGCGATTGGGCATTACTTAATTCAGTTTACGGCGAGCGGGGTAAAGAAAGAGATTACAAGAAGAAGAGAATCAGAATTTTGAATAGTTTAGCATGAAAACAACATGTTCCTAGAACAAGTTGTTTTATTCACAGAAATATACCTGCCTTACCCACAAGGCACAAAAACATTATATTATTAAGCTATATCAACGAGATGGCGTGTAATAATCGTATGTTTCATACACGCTGGAAGGCGCAGGCGCGGGAGAAACCGCAACCGACGGGGTTTGGGGCGCAGGCATATTCGCATCGGGGTTGTAGAGCGGAATGGTAGCCGGTTCAGCAGGCGCAGCCGAGCGGGAAACATAACCGCCCCCCATGCGAAAGCGGGAGGAATCGCTAACCGGTGCATTCGACAGGATTGGTGCCGGCGCAGGTTGTGAAGTCGCTGGCGCAGGCGAAACACCGCCCTGATCCCAGGAAGGCGTGATGGAAACAGGCGGCGGTAGAGGCGCTGCAGGAGCTGGCGCCGCCAAAGGCTGAGCGGCGACTGGCTCGGGGATAGAAGGTGGCGCATAACCCGTCACAGGTGTGGACACAGGCGCAGCTCTTTCCACGTTCGGAGACGACGTCAAAGGCGCGGGCACACCGTCAGGTATCACTTCCTGCACAGGCTCTAAGGCCCCTTTGGTGGCAGGCGCATCATAAGGCATATCCGGACCCGGTACATTTTTGTATTGGGCGGGCTCGCCCAACTCTTTTGGCGATGTCACTTCCACGCCCGTGCCCGGCAGCTTGTGCTTTTTCATGGCATAATCCACGAAACGCTTGTCGTTTGCCGCCGTGTAGACGATGACGCGCGGACGGAGCAGAATAACAAGTTCAAGATTTTCAGTTGTAGCTGTACGGCTGTCCGGCAGAATAGGCTTCATGATGCCGATGCCGCGCGTGTTGAAGTTGTCGTTTTCGCGCACCAGGCCTGCGATCAGGACAGAGTCGCCCGGACGCACGCGGATTTGTGTCGAAAGCTGACGCTCGGATGTTTGTGGCAACTGGATCTGCGTGCTTCCGCCATCATCACCGTCATCGGCAAAAGCAAAGTTCTCGATCTCATTGACGTTGGTCAACTCGATCGCAACATTGGCATATACGGTCGCCTTGTCCCATGTGCTTCCGATCGTAAGCGTAAAGCCCGTGTCAACGGAATCCGTGTTCACGGATGTTGTCGCCTGCCCTTCGTCCAGCGTGGTCGCGATCTGGGATACGTAGTTTTGTGTATCCGCCACGCGAAGTTCCGCCTCGGAACCGGAGAGCACCGTGATTTGCGGCTGCGAAATCGTCTTAACGGCACCGAACTGGGACAGGAATTCAATCAGGTCGGCCGGCGTGCCGTTGATATCCTGCGTGGTCGGCAGACCGATGCTGATCGGCGACAGGAAGTCTGCGCCCACAGCACCATCAAGGCCGAAGCTGGCGTTGAATTTGCCGAAACTGTCTATGGCGGACCAATCGATCCCCGTAGAATTACCCGAATTCAAGGAGACCTCCCAGATATAGGTCTCAAACACGATCATGGCCGTGTTGGCGCGAAGACGCTGGAAGTAACGGTTGGCAATATCAGCGGTTCTCTGCGTGGCGGAATAAACAATAGTGCGTGTGGTCGCGTCAACTATAGGCTCGCTGGCCGTAGTGGAAGCGGTTGTCGTTGTGTTGCCGGTTGTAGAGGTGTCACCATTTTCAAGGATGGCCTGCAATCCTTCCGCAACATCGTCCAGATAGGCCGCATCGTCATCCGTGCCGATTGGCGGCAGGGTTACCGTAAATGTTTGACGGTCTTTTACAACGATCGTGCCGTCCTCGTAAGAGCAGTAAAGATTGGCCAGAGAACAGACGCGGTGCACGACCTTTCCGAGATCGCCGCGCAGATTGGCAACGGTAATACGACGCGTCAGGCCTTCCTGCGTTTCAAAGGCAAGGGAAATATCATAGTCGGCAAGAATAAGCTGCAGAGCCCCTGCCAATGTTTCGCCGCGAAGTTCAAACGGGCCAACTGTTTCCTTCGGAAAGTCATCGTCCTGGGTTGCCTCGGGCACGAGGACATCCTCCCCCAAGGGCAGATACATAACACTGTCGGGACGCTCGTTAATCGCTTTTTTGCGCGTATCCGCAGACACTGGAGTCGGAATATTGACGTTGCGCGGATCCGGCACATCAACCATCGCGCACGCGGACGTAAACAGCATCGTGCCCAGCACGAGCATATGTACAAATTTTGTCCGTCCCTTACGCGTCATCAATTTGGTCAGCCTCTTCGTTTATAGGCTTCAATAGTTCTGGTGACCGTTTTAACAAGCCTGTCCTTTTGCACAGGCTTAATCATCACGGCACTGACACCCCATATACCCGCTTGTTCGAGAAGGTCCGGATTGTTATCACCGGTAACAAGAATAACGGGGGTATCCATATCGAGGCCACGGATACTCTTGATAAATTCAAAACCATCCACAGGTTCCATACGCACATCCACAATAGCCAGAGACACGGGCTCTCTCTTGACGTGCTGTTGTTTTATGAAATCGAGCGCCTGATCACCACGCGACGCCTCGATAACGTCGGAGCCGGTTTCCGCGAGATAGCGCACGATCTGCATACGGACAAAATCATTGTCTTCGACGACCAGTATTTTGTTTTTATCAGACATCGCTCCGGACGGAACCTTTGTTGGAAGGCAAATAAGGAATCACAATTCAAAAACGTAAAGGAAGCATTTTAAATAAGCAATCCTTCCTTGCAGCCTTTCCACGGAAAGGATTATGATAGGAAAAACAATATCTTTTGCCCCGACCCATGTTCGACATTCTTGCCCTAGTATGCGCTTTCGGAGCGATCGGATTGCTGATCGTCCTCTCCGCCATAGACCTGAAACACTGGATTTTGCCGGACGAACTGAATTTCGCGCTCGGCGTTGCGGGCATTCTTTTTCATTATGCGTCGGGGTACATGTTCATAAGCATACCGATGATGCTTGGTGGCGCGGCACTTGGCGCAGGGCTTTTATATATTATCCGTTTCTTCGCAAACAGACATTACGAGCGCGATACGCTGGGCCTGGGCGACGTTAAACTTCTGGGCGCGGCAGGATTCTGGCTTGGCGTCGATGGCGTGTTACAAGCCGTTACGCTGGGCGCCGTCGCCGGGCTTGTTCACGGGCTTTGCTACGCGGCATATTTACGCCTGCGTTTTAAAACACCGTTTTCCGTTTCCGAACTTTCCATTCCGGCCGGGCCGGGATTTGCGATCGGCATTCTTGCTGTCGGCGTTTACATGTTCCACGCTTATATAGCGGAGATCTTACATGCCATCTTCTCTTGAAAACATACGTGTGCTTGACCTCTCGCGCGTGCTTGCGGGGCCGGTGTGTACGCAAATCCTCGGCGATCTTGGCGCGGAAATCATCAAGATAGAACGCCCCGGCGAAGGCGATGACACGCGCCAGTGGGGACCACCCTATTTAAAAGATGCGGAAGGAAACGACACCGCGGAAAGCGCGTATTATCTTTCCGCAAACCGGAACAAAAAATCCGTCACGGTGGATATTTCAAAGCCCGAGGGCCAGAAAATCATCCACGCGCTGGCGTCGAAAAGCGATATCCTCATCCACAATTTCAAAGTCGGCGGGCTCGACAAATACGGGCTGGGGTTCGATGCCGTGCATGAAAAGCATCCGCACCTAATATATACGGCCATATCCGGCTTTGGTCAGAACGGCCCGCTCGCCAGTGAGCCGGGCTATGATCTGATGGCACAGGCCATGGGCGGGCTTATGGGCCATACGGGCGAAACAGAGGGCGCGCCGATGAAAGCAGGTGTTGCACTCGTCGATGTGATGACGGGCTTATACGCGGCTATTGGCACGCTCGCGGCGCTTAACGCGCGCACCCTCACCGGAAAGGGGCAAATGGTGGATCTGGCGCTGCTTGATGTAACCCTCGCCTCGATGACCAATCTCGCACAATATTATCTCACCTCCGGCAAGCCGCCGAAGCGCTATGGGAACGCGCATTCCACCATCGTTCCCTATCAGGCCTTTGAAGGCAGCGACGGGCATATGGTCGTTGCCGTTGGTAATGATCACCAGTTCCGGAAATTTGCCACTGCGCTCGGCCATCCGGAATGGGCGGATGATGCGCGCTTTGCGAAAAATTCCGCGCGCGTCGCCAACCGTGAAACCATTGTGCCGTTGATGCAATCCGCACTAAGCACGCGCACCGTGGAAGAATGGGTTGGCATTTTCCGCGATATAGACGTGCCCGCAGCGCCCGTAAATAATGTGGAACAGGTCTTCGCGCTCGACCAGATACAGGCGCGCGGCATGGAAATCGAAATGCCGCACCCGCAAAGCCCCTCGCCCATAAAACTGGTCGGCAGCCCGTTCCATCTTTCCGATACGCCCGTTGCCTACCGCTTGCCGCCGCCCGTGATGGGACAGCACACGGACGAGGTTTTACAAGGGGTTCTGGGATTTGACGCAGACGCCCTTACAAGACTAAGGGCGGATAAGATTATATAAAGCCTTGCCATGCAGGGGCTGCGGCTGTAATCATCCGGTTTTGATGAGCCAGCTATTCAAAAAAGTGAACCGGTCCGCCTTTAATCACTCCGACCTGATCGGCATAGAGGACCTTTCCCCCGAAGAAATCAATATCGTTCTCGATCTCGCGGATTATTACGCGGACAGGTTGGACGAACGTGAATTCAAGCCGGACATTCTGCGCGGCGCGATTGTCCTCACGCTTTTCTTCGAAGATTCCACACGCACACGCGTCTCGTTCGAGATGGCGGCAAAACGCCTCGGCGCCGAAACCGTCGATATGAACATCAGCACATCATCGGTGAACAAGGGCGAAAGCCTGACCGACACGATTCAAACGCTCGTCGCGGGCGTACGGCCCGATGCGATTGTTGTGCGTCATTCCGAATATAACGCGCCGCGTTTTATCGCGAACCTCGTCGATTGCCCGGTTATCAACGCGGGCGATTCCTACCGCGAACATCCGACGCAAGCCTTGCTCGATGCGCTCACACTGCGCCGCCATTTCGGTAAGCTCGAAGGCTTGCGTGTTGCGATCTGCGGCGATATCGCACATAGCCGCGTGGCCTCTTCCAACATGATCCTGCTCCGCAAAATGGGCGTGGAAGTGCATATCGTAGCCCCGCCGATGTTGAAACCGGAAAAATTCCCGGCCGATGGAATCAAGGCGTTCGACAATATGAAAGACGGGCTTGTGGGATGCGACGCCGTCATGATGCTGCGCAATCAGAAAGAGCGTATGAAATCCGGCCTTGTGGAATCCGACGAAGCGTTTTTCCGCGAGTTCGGCCTGACATACGAAAAGCTTGCATACGCCAAACCAACCGCAATGGTCATGCATCCCGGGCCGATGAACCGCGGCGTTGAAATCGACGGCGATGTGGCGGACGACAAATCGCGCTCGCTCATCCTCGAGCAGGTGCGCAACGGTATCCCTGCACGCATGGCGGTGCTCGATCTACTTCTTAAAGGTAAATTCTAATGGTATATGCGCTTGCCATCATCGGCGGTTATCTTATCGGCTCAATCCCGTTTGGCCTGATTCTGACCAAGCTCGGCGGGTATGGCGACATCCGCGACATCGGCTCTGGCAATATCGGCGCCACGAACGTTCTCCGTACAGGCAACAAGAAACTCGCGCTTGCCACCCTTATTCTGGATTCTTTCAAAGGCGCGATTGCCGTGGGCGTTGCAATGTATTTTGCAAACTTTAACATCGCGCTGATCGCGGGTTTTGCAGCGCTTGTCGGGCACCTCTTCCCGGTCTGGCTGAAATTCAAAGGCGGCAAAGGCGTTGCCACCACGCTCGGCACATTGCTGGCGCTAAAGCCTCTGGTTGGTATTGCCGCGTGCGGCGTATGGCTGATCACCGCACTCGTTACACGATACTCCTCTCTTTCCGCCATCGTTGCCGTAGCACTGGCACCGCCGATCGCCTACTTCCTCTATGACGATGCAAACCTGACGGGCTTCTGCGGTTTCGTGGCACTGCTCGTCATCATGAAACATCGCGCCAACATCGAACGTTTAATCCGCAAGGAAGAACCGAAGATCGGCCAGAAGAAATGAGCCTGTTTTCCGCACCAGCCAAAAGAACGCCTGTGCTGGACGATGCGGAAAAACTCGCTTGGCTGCGCCTGTTCCGCACCGAAAATGTCGGCCCCATCACATTTTATCAATTGATTGAAAATTTCGGCACGGCGCAAAAAGCAATCGAAGCTTTACCCACGCTCGCGCGGCGTGGCGGCCGTTTGAAAAACGCGACCGTCTATGACGCGGGCAACGCGCTTGCCGAAATAGAAGCATTGGATAAGCTCGGCGGGAAAATGATATTCGCGGCGGAAGATGCCTATCCCCTATCTCTCGCCGCCATCGACGATGCGCCGCCGGTGTTGTCCGTTCTCGGCAACGCAAAACTTCTGAAGCTTCCGTCGATCGGCATCGTCGGGGCGCGTAACGCTTCGCTGAACGGACGCAAGTTCGCTGAAAAAATTTCCAAAGAACTTGGCGCGGCGGGACAAATCGTTGTATCCGGCCTCGCGCGCGGTATAGACGCCAGCGCGCACACAGGCGCCCTGCCCTTTGGCACCGTGGCGGCTGTGGCTGGCGGCGTTGACGTTATCTACCCGCCGGAAAATACCAAGCTGTACGAACAAATCAAATTCGAAGGCTGCATCGTCGCGGAAAGCCCGCTCGGCATGGAGCCGATGGCCAAGCATTTCCCGAAGCGCAACCGCATCATCTCGGGCCTGTCTTCGGGTGTTGTTGTTGTAGAAGCGACATTGAAATCTGGCTCTCTTATCACAGCCCGCATTGCCGCCGAGCAGGGCCGTGACGTCTACGCCATTCCCGGCCATCCGTTTGATCCGCGCGCCAGCGGACCGAACAAGCTTATTCAGGATGGCGCGACACTCGTACAAAATGCGGACGACATATTGCGCGGAATCGGCGATTTCTCTGCCACGCGGCAGACACTGGGTGAAGACGGCCAAGGGATCTGGCAGCCGGAAGATTTGAGCGAAACGGACGCCGAAGAAGCGCGCGACACGATTTTACAGAATCTATCCTCCACCCCCGTCACAGTTGACGAACTGGTCCGAAACTGTCATTTGACTATCCCTGCCGCGCAGATGATTCTGCTCGAGCTGGAACTGGCGGGACGCATTCAAAGACTGCCCGCCAACAGAATTGTACTTTTAAATTAAGGACTTAGCGTTTGAGCGCAGACAACCTCGTCATCGTCGAATCCCCGGCCAAGGCCAAGACCATTAATAAGTATCTTGGTCCGGATTTCTACGTGCTCGCCTCCTACGGCCACGTCCGCGACCTCGTGAGCAAGGACGGATCTGTCCTGCCCGACGAGGGTTTTGCGATGAAGTGGGAGCTTGGCGAGCGCGCCGACAAGAACGTCCGCGACATTAAAAAAGCCGTCAAGGAATCCAAGAACATCTTTCTTGCGACCGACCCTGATCGTGAGGGTGAGGCGATTTCCTGGCATATTAAAGAGATCCTCGAAGATGGTAACCTGTTGAAGGGCAAAAACCTCCAGCGCGTGACATTCAACGAAATCACCAAGAAAGCCGTGCAGGACGCGTTTACACACGCGCGCACGCTTGATCAGGATCTGATCGACGCCTATCTCGCACGCCGCGCGCTCGATTATCTCGTGGGCTTCAACCTTTCCCCTATTCTCTGGCGCAAACTGCCGGGCTCCAAATCCGCGGGCCGCGTGCAATCGGTTGCGCTGCGCCTGATTTGCGAGCGCGAAGCCGAGATTGAAAAATTTATCAGCGAAGAATACTGGAGCCTTGAAGCCCTGCTTCACAGCAAAGACGGCGCGCCGTTTACCGCACGCCTTACGCATCTGGCCGGAAACAAGCTCGACAAGCTGGATATCAACAACGAAGCCGCCGCAGAAGCTGCAGCGAAGCGTATTAAAACCAAAAATCTTTCTATACAAAAGGTTGAGAAAAAGCAGGTTCGCCGCAACCCGTACGCGCCTTTCATCACATCCAGCCTGCAGATGGAAGCTTCCCGCCGTCTCGGCATGTCTGCGGCCCAGACGATGCGCACCGCGCAGCAGCTTTATGAAGCCGGTTTCATCACCTATATGAGAACGGACGGCACGACGCTTTCGGAAGATGCTGTCGCACAAGCCCGCGCTCTTATTAAAAAAGATTACGGTGAGAAATATCTTCCCGACGCGCCGCGTCTTTACAAATCCAAGGCGAAAAACGCACAGGAAGCACACGAGGCCATTCGCCCCACCGATCTTTCTGTCCTGCCAGGACGCAGCGGCGGACCGGATGACGAGCAACAGCGCCGCCTGTATGAGCTTATCTGGAAACGCACAATGGCCTCGCAGATGGAATCGGCCGTGCTTGACCAGGTCGCCGCCGATATTTCCGACGGCACCGACGATGTCGTTCTGCGCGCCACAGGCTCTGTTGTAACATTTGACGGATTTCTAACTCTCTATAACGAGACGAAAGACGAAGATGATTCCGAAGACGAAGAAAACCGCCGTTTGCCGCCATTGAACGAAGGCGATGCGACGAAGCTGATCGATGTGCGTCAGAACCAGCATTTTACGCAGCCGCCGCCGCGCTATTCCGAAGCTTCGCTGGTGAAGCGCCTCGAAGAACTCGGCATTGGCCGCCCTTCTACCTATGCATCCATCCTGCAAGTGTTGCGCGACCGCAAATATGTGGTGATGGACAAGAAACGTTTCATTCCGGAAGACCGCGGCCGCCTTGTCACCGCCTTCCTGCAACGTTTCTTCACGCGCTATGTCGATTACGATTTCACGGCCAATCTGGAAGAAGAACTTGATGCCATCGCGGGCGGTCACACCGAATGGAAAGAGGCGCTGCGCCAGTTCTGGATCGATTTCAACGCCGTTATCGGGGAAACGAAAAACCTGAAAATCTCCGAAGTCATCGACCATCTGGACGAAGAGCTCGGCCCGCACTTTTTCCCCAAAGGTGAGGAAGACCGCAAATGCCCTGCGTGCTCCGATGGCCGCCTGTCGCTCAAATTCGGTAAGTTCGGTGCCTTTATCGGTTGTACGAATTACCCTGAATGCCGTTTCACGAAACCGCTCGAAATTGCGGGCGGCGAAGACAGCGAGAGCGAGGATGCTGCGGCCCTTTCCAACGAGCCGAAAATTCTCGGCACCGATCCGGACACAGGCAGAACCGTTTCCATGCGCCGCGGCCCTTATGGCCCCTATGTGCAGATCGACCTGCCGCCGGAACTGGAATCCGATCCCAAGAACAAGGAAAAACCAAAACGCCAGGGCATTCCCAAGGGTGTGGAAGTCGCGAGCTTTGATCTTGCCGCCGCTCTCAAATTGCTCGCCCTGCCCCGTCTCGTCGGCATGCACCCGGAAGACGGCAAGAAGATCGAAGCCGGTATCGGCCGTTTCGGTCCGTTCCTGAAACATGACGGCCGTTTCAAATCCTTGAAAAAGGATGACGATGTCATGACGATCGGCATGAACCGCGCCGTAGAATTGCTGGCAGAGCCGGTCAAGGAAACCTGGCGGACCAAGAAAAAGGCCGAAATGCT
>JAPJRC010000098.1 GCA_030824805.1 Micavibrio sp. | reverse complement strand
ACCTCCCTTGCCACGCGGGAATTTTTCCGCGTTTCCGCGCTTTCCGCAGCGTTCCACAGATTTAGCCTGTCCGCTAACTCTGATGGTGCGGTTTGGGGCAAAAAAATAGAGGCATGAACTATGCCTCTGCGGTTCCGGTAATTGTGCGATTGTCCGGTATGCTCGTCCTTTAGGACGGACCCAGACCGATACGCTGCTGCGGCAACCGCTGAATGGTTGTCCGCCCGTGAGATTGTTCGCACCGAACAATGATAGATCGCCAAGGATTCCCCAATGCAGTGTGTGGTCTATCTGGTACGCCCCAAGGCGGACTCTCGCGGTCCTTGAGCGTACTGCAAACGGAGTTTGCGTAAGTGCGCTCTTAAGCTACTTATAGTTTTAGATTAAACTAACTAGAATTAAGGAAGTGTTAGGATATTAGTGGATTTTTTGATTTGTTAAACCCTAAGCTGTTGCTTTATCAACCAAATTATATATACCCTTGACGGTATATACTCTTTGAGGTATTATTTATGGAATGGGAAGTTTTTTTGTTAGAAGAATTTGCAGCAGAAGCTGCAGACTATTCAGATGAAGTTAGAGAAGAGTTAGCGTTTAAAATTGGGCTGCTTAAAAAATATGGGCCTAAACTTTCTAGACCACATGCGGATACATTAGATGACTCAGACTATGCAAATATGAAAGAGCTTCGTTTTGATGCTGATAATGGAGTTTGGCGGATTGCTTTCGCCTTTGATCCTAAACGAAAAGCTATTTTGCTAGTAGGTGGTGACAAGAGCGGTACTTCTAAAAATAAGTTTTATAACGCTCTTATTGCTAAGGCTGATAAAAGATATGCCGCCCATTTAAAAGAATTGAAAGATTTAGAAAACAGCAAGGGAAAGAAAAGGAAATAACAATGGGAACAGTATCCTCCGATGTAATTCTTAATAGCCTTTCTCCAGAGGCTAAAAAACGTGTGAAAGCTAAAACCAAGGCAGCGATTAAAGAAATCGAGGCGTTGAGCGATATACGGAAGCAACTGGGTTATACCCAAAATGAAGTTGCTAGAACTCTCAAAATTAACCAAAAGAACGTGTCTTCTGTTGAAGCACGTTCTGACATGCTTCTATCTACCCTTCAATCTTACATAGAAGCTTTGGGTTGTGAATTAGAGATAGTTATTAAGAAGCCCGACGAAACTAGAGTGAAGTTTAGTGGTTTGATGAGCGCTGAAAAATGCGCTTAGAAAAAAGAAGCCTTAGTAAGGCTTCTTTTTTCCATCTGAAGTTACAACAAATTTGCTTTCAGTCTCACCAACATATTCGAGTACAGCTAACACAAATTGGGTGAGATCAATTGAGGTTGAGAGCACTGTAGGTGGATGCTGAAAGTACTCTAAACTAAGTTCATCAATTTTGTATATTTTAGAGCCTAAAGTTAAAGTGCCATTTGGTAAAACTTTAGTCCAAAGATGCGGTCCGCCTACAGTGCTGACAAATTCTTGGGCTGCTATTTGATCGAAAGATTTCTTGTAACCCGTGCTGTCTTCAACAATGACGTCCTTTCCACGATGGTTGAAATCTATGCTGTCGCCGTTTTTTATATTGTTATTTGCTGCCCATTCTTTGTTAACGCGAGGAGAGATTTTGGTAAGTTCTATTGGCGGCAAAATATGCATATTTATATCGACCGCCTTTAAATATGCTCCATGGTTCTTACCTAACAATCAATCATGCGTTTGCCGGCCTAAAAAAGCCGATAGAAATTAAAGCGCCTTTTGCAAGGTGGTCTGTTGATATTCTTTCCTGCTCTATAACTTTTTTGGCGGTTGTGATCGCATGGGTTTTGTTCCGGGCGGAAAATGTTTCCGATGCCCTGAGTGTTTATAAAAGCATGGCGGGCTTAAGTGGTTTGGAGGGGCATGACTACCAAAATAATCTCTATAAAGAACCGATGACGGCGGAAAACATTGTCTGCATGTGCCTGCTATTTATCTTTTTGCTGCCTAACTCACTTGAGTTCTTTAAAAATTACCTTCCCAAATACAATCAGGGAATCTCTTTCTTACATATCAGGTGGAAGCCTACGGCGTTTTGGGCAGGCGTTTGCGCGATCATGATGTTTATCTCACTCGCCAGCCTCTACCGCATTAGTGAATTTTTGTATTTTCAGTTCTGAGGCATGATGGAAAAAGCCTATATAGGAATGCTGATTAGAACCGCGTTGCTGCTGTTTATCGTGGCGGCGATACTGAATTACCTTGTTGATCCGCTTTCCTATTTCCATGGGAGCACTAAACACATTTATTTTTCTAGCGAGCGGGAATTGAAATCGTCCATGATCGAGCAGGGACAATATGATGGCCTGATCCTCGGATCAAGTAAGGTGACCTATATCCAGCCCGATCTTCTTGATTATGACGGGGAGATACTTAACGCGGGTTTTAGCGGCGCGCTGCCGGAAGAGATTTTGCTTTTTCTGGAAGAAAAAAATCCAGACGTGAAATGGATAGCGCTCGGCCTTGATTACTTCATGTTTAACGAAACTGCCCACCCTTACAAGGACCGTGAGGATAAAGAATATTTCTCTAAAAATTCCTATGAAATTTTCGAATATCTCGTTTCCATCGATAGTCTGCTTTACACGCTAAAGACATTTGGAAAGCTGTGGAATGGCGAGCCTTCGGAATATATGCCGACCGGGGCGCGCAATGCCGTGGACAATGAAAAGAAAGATAAAGAAGAGCCCAAAAAGAAGCCTAAAAAAAAGAAGAAAACCAAGATGGATGAAGCTAAAGATGAGCTTAAGCGAAAAAATGGAGAGCGTAAGCAATATGAATTTGAAATGACGCAGATCGAAGATCTGCACTTTAAGAATTATAAGCTATCTCGGCGCCGAATTGATGATGTTAAGAAAATTCAACAATGGGCAGATATGCGTGGCATTAAGCTAGTAGTTTGGATGGAGCCTTTGCAAGAAAATGTGTTACGCATAGTGAAAAAGAGAACAGGGAAGGACTTTTACAATTTGCCATACGGGATAAAACAAAATGTAACTAACTTTCTCGATCTAACTGCGGCATATCCAAATAAAAGTCTATATTTTAAAATAGATGCATTCCATTACTACCCTTCAACTGGCAATGAGTTTTTTGAGAGGGATATTCTTCCGTAAACGAATAACAAGCATTGCAATATTTTTTATATTGAATGAGCATATTATGCAGATGGGTTCATTGGCGGTAGAGGGAACGATATAATTGTCGGAGGGCAAGGCGACGATTATCTCGATGGGCAGCAAGGAGTGGATGTCTTATATGGCGGCTCAGGTAATGACTCTCTTTGGGGCCATGAATCACACGACACGCTATATGGGGAAGACGGCAACGATACACTATATGGCGATTACGGCAATGATATTCTGTATGGCGGAAGTGGGAATGACTACCTCCATGAAGTAGACGGAAATAATATGCTTTATGGTGAAGATGGCGACGATACGCTCGAAGCCACTTCTATAAGTCAAAATGTTATGGATGGCGGTGCCGGAAACGATATTTTAACGGCGCACAGCGGAAATGATCGCCTATCCGGTGGCATTGGTAACGATACGCTTAATGGTGGTGGTGGGGACGACATCGTGAATGGCGATGATGGCGATGATAATCTCGTCTACACATTGGCTGAAAATACGAATGCCATTGATCGTTATGACGGCGGTGCTGGAAGTGATAAAATTGTCGTTAAACTTACCGCTGCACAATTTGCGCAAGAAAACGTTCAACATGATCTTGTAAAATTACGACAACAACTTGCCACGCAGCAAGCGAATGATCTTTTTAACTTTACAGCCTTTGCACTCGCGGTGGTGAATATCGAAAATTTGGAAGTAAGAGTTGATAATGTTGTTAACTCTATATCATATGCATCCATTAATGGGACATCGTCCGCAGACACACTCACGGGAACAGCGGCGCATGAAAAAATATTGGGCAATGACGGTGCCGATACCATATCCGGCGGTGCGGGCAGTGATTATTTAGATGGTGGCATTGGCAACGATACACTTAACGGCGGCGATGGTATCGACGATATCAATGGCGGAACGGACAATGACACTTTAAGTGGCGGCAACGGGAACGACATCGTACATGGAGATGATGGCGACGACACTGTATCTGGCGATGCGGGAGAAGATATTCTTTACGGAGACGCCGGTAATGACACTGTAAATGGCGGAACGGGTCACGACACAATTTACGGCGGGATCGGTGACGATAGTCTTACCGGATCGGATGGCAATGACAAAATTTACGGCGAGAGCGGCAATGACATGCTTACGGGCGGGGCGGGAACCGACCTTTTAGATGGCGGAGCTAACGATGATGTTCTGGATGGCGGTATAGGCAATGACACGCTAAAAGGTGGAATCGGCAATGATGAATACCGATATGCGCTTGGCGACGGTCAGGATAGCATTGACGATACGTCTGGTGCTAGTGACTTCATAAAATTTGCGGCTGGTATAGGCGTTGCTCTTCGGAAAGCTCATGCGGCAGGGCAAGGATAACCTCCCTTGCCACGCGAGAATTTTTCCGCGTTTCCGCGCTTTCCGCAGCGTTCCACAGAGTTAGCCTATCCGCTAACTCTGCTGGTGCGGACTGGGGCAAAAAAATAGAGGCATTAACAATGCCTCTGCGGTTCCGGTAATTGTGAGATTGTCCGGTGCGCTCATCCTTTAGGACGGACCCAGACCGATACGCTGCTGCGGCAACCGCTGAATGGTTGTCCGCCCGTGAGATTGTTCGTACCGAACAATGATAGATCGCCAAGCATTCCCCTCAATGCTGTTGATGCCGATCTGATACGCCCCAAGGCGGACTCTCGCGGTCCTTGAGTGCACTGCAAACGGAGTTTGCGTAAGTGCGCTCTTAGCTTCTTAATCTATCTTAAGGGAAAGGGGTTTAGGCTTTGTTAAGAAGTAACGCGATTGCCCAAACGAACGAATATTCGAGATTCTGCATATGTCTTACATTCGTTTACAACACTTAGATAAAAGGTTCTAGTCTCGCCCACATGGAATGCGATCTTTTTTCTCAAGGGTAAATTTACTACATCATTAAACTTCCACATATGCATGAGTTCATCATACGCACAATCAATAGAAGTGATGGTTTGCAAATTGATCTGGTTGTGCCAATGCCGAGCTTGGATTTGAGCCATGCCAAGCGAAACATGTCTGGCTCGGACCGGTGAGAATAAAAGGCATAATTTATAGAAAACATATTCTAATAAAAGTATGGCCGGAGGGCGAAAATACATCTCGGCTAATATTATACTGATTGCGTCTACATCTTTTCGATTACTGCGGAGCAAGCGCGCAATTTTCGCAGTATTATTATTCAGGTGTCTCTGTAGTGGATTCTGTAGCATGCTCATGCCTAAACTTCCGATCTGTGACCTGCTTTAGTAGTAGTGCAACCAAGCCCCCAATCGCAATGGTCATAAAGAAAAAGTCGAAAACGAAGAGGTCAATCAGTCCATTAACCAATCCTGACCAATCTTCTTTCTGAATAAATGGAACTACCCATCTATATGATTTGAAAAAGAGAGTTAAAAATATGAGGAAATAAAGACCATAAAC
>JAPJRC010000016.1 GCA_030824805.1 Micavibrio sp. | reverse complement strand
ATCCTACAGCCTCTGTAAAACCACCGGCATCCGCGGCGGGTGCAATCGGTTGCGGGTATCCTTTGGGTATAGCGGGACGCGGCATAGAAGACACGCGCTCTTCTACCAAAGCTTTTTCTTCCGGCGCACGCGGTGTGGGCATGACGGCAGCAGGGGTTATAGAACGCGGCGCGGCGGGTGCTGCGGCAACGTGCGTCGGCGGTGGTAAAGGCACTGCGGCGATTTCCGTGATCGGCGCGCCCTCCCCGCCAGGGATTGGCGTCATGGAGGAAGCCAGGCCAAACACCGCAGCGTCTTCCGTTGCTGGTGTGCGATCAAGGTATTGCGAGCTTGAATCGTAGCGTGATGTAATTTTTGCACGCGCAATCATGCCCGGTGCCTTTTTGCCCGGAACTTCAACCGCACGCAGAGAACCGCTTTGTTCCATCAACGCCTGTTCTGTTGCAAGTGTGCCAAGACCGCCGCCATGGGTGGCACCGGATTGGCTTTCCAGCGGATAAGGATTGATGACCAGCTTGCCATCTGCGGCTGGCGCGGGTGTTTCAGCAAGATTGACGCGCGGCGCGCCTTCAAGCGATACCGGCTCCGCATTTTCAGTTGCCTTGAGAAGCGCTTCCATATCCATCGGCTGGTTCTTTGGCGCTTTCATAGTGATACCGCGCTGACGGCGTATGTAGACAGGTTCTGCCGGCGGGGTATGGGCCGCTGCTTTGGCCGGGGCTTTCAGCATATGCTCGATATGCGGCTTAGCCGTTGGCGCGGGCGCAGCTGGATTTGCATCTTTTGGACTGTCGAGCGGGACTGCCGTTACATCTTCCATCGGCACGATGGGCATCGGCGCATCTATAGCATCTTCGGGCGCGGTTGGCTCCTTTGCAGCAGGAGCGGACGGTCCGCTGAATTCAAAACCTGCATAGACAGGCTGGGATATCCCGATCACGGCAACGCCGAGCATCAAAATGCCTAGTTTCGAGATGCGGGTAAAAGTCATCGCAAGCCACCTATCCATGGAATTGTCTGAAGCCCTGAAAATAGAGAAAAGGCCCGGTTCTGACAAGGGAAATTGCCCCTAGCCGTAATCTACCATCTTCTTGCGCGCATATGACAGCCAGCCGGGTCTTTTCTGCCCCAGAAGCCATGTGCGAAACGCTCTGAGAGCCGAATCAAACGAAAGGCCGCGGCGCTCAAGGAACATAAAGGTCATAGTGATAACGATCGTCAGGAAGAACGTAACGGCGCGGAAATAAAACAGCAAAACGAAGAACATAATGCCCGCGCGCGCATCTAGGCCGAAAAAGCGGACCGGTCGCATCGAGTTACGCCAATGCCAGTTCGCGCGCTCTTCTTCTGTATCTTCTCTGGTACCCATTAATCGCCTCCACCGGCTCCTGTAGACGATGATAACGTAATATAGGTCCGCCGATCAATTAATCCCGCATCAAAGGCCTGAGCTGCGGATTTTCCCATAGGCTGGCCATAGAACTGCAGCATTCTCTGGATTTCGTTCGGCCAATCCTTGAAGTCCATCGCGAGCAACTTGTCGCGGACCTCGTCGGTAAAGCGCATCCATTCGCGCACGCCCATACGGCCTCCGGTTGTTTTCGGCACGAGGCTTTGGGTTACAACCAAACGAATGGTTTCCATGAGCGCATAGGCACGTTCCGAACGTTCGTTCGGCTCGAACGCGGCCACCATACGCTGTATTGTTGCAGCCACGCCGATCGTGTGTGTCGTGGTGTACACAAGGTGGCCAGTCTGCGAGGCCTCGATAGCGGCGCTGATCGTTTCATGGTCACGCGCCTCGCCCACCAGAATGATGTTAGGTTTACGGCGCAGAGCGTTACGCACACCGCGCGCAAAATCCGGCAGGTGGCGTGGGATTTCCGTTTGTGAAATCAGCGAACGCGGCGATTTGATCGCGTCGTACACATATTCGATCGGCGATTCATAGCAGACGATCTTGCCCGCCCCGCGTTTACGCTCCATCAACATACGGATACCCGCTGCAAGCAGCGTTGTCTTGCCGGATCCCGTAGGGCCCGTAATAATAACCATACCCTGACGCGGCGCCCATGAATTGATGACATCGGGCTCGACGTTCAAATCCTTCATGGTGGGCGGCTCGTTCGGCAGAACACGCATAGTTATCTGCGCGGAGTCGCGGCCACGCGAGAGAATGGCGGTGATATTCACACGGAAACGGATACGCGTATAACGGTCCGGCCGCACTTCGTAAGATAGGTCGAGGTCTGTTCCCGATGCCAGGCGCGCACCGGCTTCCGGACCATAGATTTTGGTCAGGAAGACATTCATGTCTGCGGCATCAACGGGGCGATAGGTTGCAGGATAAAGCGTGCCGTAAATTTCGTTGTAAACCGGTCGGTCCGTCTGGATGGAAATATCGGAAGAGTTTTTCTTCACGCACCACAAAAGGAAACCGTCGACGAGGTCGTCCGTAAAGCGCGGCGGCTCTTCGGCCCATGTTTCGGCGATATTGTCCTTGGCCTTGAGAAGGCTTATCGGTTTGCGGGTGACCATTCCTGTGTCCCGGTCTGGAGGGCCGGCAGGCCCGTGATGGAGACATTGCGGTCGCCAACGCGCATTTCGTTGCCGCCGCCTGTTACACCGCGATCAACCTGAAGCGCGTAGGGAGGCGATACCATGCCCTGCGTCAGCAGCGTGCGATAACGCACCATGCCCTGATAATCCGAAGACAGCTTGTTAAGGTCGGCCTGAAAAATCTCATCGGCCTGGTCGATACCGGCTTGCCAGCCCTTTTCAAACCATTCGTCCCATTTTTCCTGCTCTTCCTTGGTCTCGGGAAGCAGAATATCCGGCGGCGGGTTTACTTCGCCCCATTGACGCTCGAGATACATGCGCCATGTGCGGCCCGTCGAAACGATGCGCGCATTGCGGCCGATATTGTATACGCGATCGGCAACAGCGGCTTGCTGCCCACCCTGATCGATGATCATTGCATCGATGCTTTCGCCAATGACGGGCGGCTCGATCAAAAGACCCGAAGGTGCAGCAATCAGAAGCTGCTGGAAGTTATATACCTTGTCGAGATACTGCGAACGCGTCTCGATTTCCTGACGGATGTGATAGGTGCGCCAGTTCAGGCCGCCGCGGGCGCCGTAAGACAGAGCCGCTTCACGCACAGCGTCGTTGCGGATATCGATAGGCAGGGCGGATTTCCCCTCTTCGAATTTCTCACGTTTTTGTTTTTTGATGGCAAGCAGGTCGTTCTTGCTCGGCGGCGGCGGAATTTCATCAATACTTTTTGCGGCATGAACGGGCGCGCCCGATATTGCGATCAGGCAGCACGCCAGAGCAGCCATGCCGAGCAGACGGCGCATGTTATCAGCCTCCCACGCCGGTAACCGGCGCGTAATGCAGTTCGATGATTTTCTTCTCGGCGTCAACTTTCACATCGCCGCGAACACCAAGCTGCAGGCCGACATCGCGCAAAACTTCGATAACCGGTTTGTTTTGAACATCGATATTTACGACGAGCGGCACCGGCGGGCGGTTGCCGAGTGTAACGAAGTTATAGCTGGCGCGGTCTGCCAGTTTGCGAACGATCTGCTCCGGCGGCCCCACCCAGGTGATGGTGATAGCACGTGCCAGTTCTTCCGGCGCGTTGTTGATGGGCGCCACGGCGACACCGGGCGATTTTTTCTGTTCGATAGCGGCCAGCGTCTCGAGGGACGTGGAGGCCTTGTCGGCGGCCTCTGCCAGCATCAGCGATACCTTGTCGGGCGAAGCCACGACTTGTGCGTTACGTTCCGGCAGCTGGCATCCGGCGAGCGCCAGAACCGCAAAAGCGGAAAGGGCGGCTACCGGAATAAACCGTTTAATTTCATGGGTGTGTATCATGAGGTCTTCGAATCGGTTCTTGTGTCAGTTAATACCTTATCCCGCCGTCAATGGCGGGACAAGACAATGCATAAAGTAATCCAGTGCCTTAAATCAAGTTTAGCACGGGCTGTTTTATGAATCCCAATTTATAAGGGTGTTGTTTTGGAAAATAGCCTAGCGCGTACCGGCATCGCGCAGCAGACCCTTGGAGCGCATAGCGGCCACGACCTTGCCCTTGTACGGGTGGCCGAATTTCGGGGTTCTGGAATGGTAATGGGCAATCGCCTGTGAAAGGCTGCCGGTTTCGTTCATATGGGTGCGCAGGATCCACGCGGATACGCCCATATTGGTACAAGGATCGTCACGCACCCAGCGATAGGCGGTGTTTTCGGTAACACCCCATTTTTCGGCCAGCAAAGGTACCCAAAGCGTGTTGATCTGCATCGGGCCCAAATCATAGGTCCCGTTCTGGTTCGGGCCCACGGCCTGACCGACCTTCCCGCCCTCGACTTGATGAATTCCCACCAAAACAGCAGGCGGCACAGCGTAAGTCTGTGCGGCTAACATCAGGCAGGCGGCGAGAATTTTGCTCATCTAATATTTACGTCATGAAAAGGTTAAGAAAGTATTTTCGCCGAACGGCGCAAGGAATGCAAACAATACCAGATTCCTGTGGAAAATCAAAACCCCGCAGGGGACGGCGATTTGTCTTATTTTTTCTTGAAGAACGACATCGGGTTGCCACCGGCGGGCGGTGCCGCAGCCGGAGGGGCTGATTCTGCAGGAACAGCTGGAGCAACCGGCGGCGGCGGCGCAGCAGGGGCCTCCTGAACGGGCGCTTCAGCGGCAGGCTTTACACCGCCGCCACCGCCCGAAGACGCACCTGCACCACCCGATGCTGCGCCAAGCAACACAGCCAGCATGGCTACCTGCTTATCGAACGCCGACCAGACAGCATCGGTAGTCGCAGCGCCATCGCTGCCTTTATCTTTCAGACGTTTGGTTTCTGCACGGTGGGCTGACGCGTAAATCTGCCCCAGGGCTTGCAAAACAACCAGTTCGTCCATCTTGCTTCCACCGCTGGAAAGGCTGCCGACCAGCTCTCTGGATTTTGCACCCAGGCGCTCTGCCACATCCTGAATCAAACGCGTTTCGCTTTGGCCGAAGGAGAACTCTACGATGGCTGAGATGGCAGGCAAAAGCGCATGCACCGAATAAATATTGGTCTGCACGGGATCTATGAAAGGCGGTGTGCTGTCGAGCGTTTGCAGACGCTGCGCGTGTTCGGCGGCAGGCGTAAAATTGTCGGCAAACACAATCACGGATTCAAGCGCCTTGGAAATGCGGCGCACATCGTTTTCCGCCGGAACGCGCCCCGTCTGGCGGTATGAATCGGCGACAAGACCGCCGCCCAATGTCGCCAGCGCCACACGGATGGCATCGCCGTCGCCGTCTTCGGATTTCAGGTTCATGGCCTGTGACAGGGAAATGCTGATCTTTACGCTTTCAGAAAGCAGGGAAGATAGTATCTGCGCGTCTTTTTCGCCCGTACCGTCACCGGTCGGGTGGGTATTGACTGCGCCCATCAGGGGCGCACCCAGTTTTTGCAGCAATTGCACGAGGAATTGTGTACGCGGTGCCGTGGCCATGGAACAGGTGGTCTCTTTTAATAATCTACTCTAAACCCGAAAAGTTACCGGCAGTTTAGCGCCTCTTACCGCCAAACCAAAGGGTTAAATGGAAAAAGGCAGAATTCCGCCCCTTTACTGCGCCCCCGCGGCGGGTGCCGGAAGATCGGCTATGACCGCGTCCAGATCCTTGACCCGTCCACGAACGATTTTAATTTCGCCGGTTTTGGAACGGTAGACCGTAAGAGGCGTGACGCTGAACTTCCAGGCCTGCATCAGGGCCATGTTTTTCTGGACGGCCTGCGTGGAGATATCGCTTTTGGCCGGAAGAGCCTCTTTGTCGCCATCAAGGTGTTTGAAGTAGCGATCCTTCGCATCGGGAGAAGCCAGCAGGAACGCGGCCTGCGGCAGCGAGCCTTCGATAAAGCCTACCGGAATGATGCGTACTTGCAGAACGCCTTTGTCCAGATAGTCTTTCTTGCGGATGTCGTTGACAAAGTCATGACAGTGGGGGCAATTCGGGTCGACAAAGCTATAGATCACAGGCGCACTGGACGAGCCGAGTTCCAGCCAGTTGCTGTTTTCTATGTCTGCGAACATACGCTCTGCCGGTGTTTTCATCTCTGCACCATCCATAACGGATTTCGGCGTAGCCGCCTCTTCTGCCGGACGGTCTGCAGCCAGAAGATCGAGAACGTCGCCGCCGCTGGCCTGCAACGTTTTAACCTGCTCGATCGTGACAGGCCTACCGTCTTCACCGAACATCAATCCGGTAACAAATGCCTTCTTGTCCTGCGTAATATAGTAATATTGTTCCTGCCCTTGGTAGATGGCGATCCAGCCATCCATACCGTGTTCCCGGCCCAGATAGCGGAATTGTGCGCCCCGTTCGGAAAGCGCCTCCAGCACTTTCGGGACTTCTGGAACAGGCTCTTTGCTTTTACTTTGTGCGAAAGCCGGTACGGCCATCGTTACGACAAGGGCAAAAAGGGAGAGAGACTGGAAGAGACGCATGAAGCCGATCCTCGTTTTTGAAAAAGATGAACAAATCTATCGTACGGTATTGGATGCGCAAAGATCAAAGTTCAGAGGAGAGATCCCTTCTCCTCTAGAGAAACAGGGTTAGAACGCCCGTATAACCATAAAGCCGGTTGTTTGAGATCTCGCCATTGGCATAAAAGCCCGCGATCGGAATATCGCCGAGGATTTCCCGGATAAGGGCCATTTCGCCCCCGCTCTGCCCCTCGCGAAATGCGGTGCCTGCCCTGCAGACGCAGGAAACATACAGGGCTGCCTTCGGAGCGTATGCGCCGTTATCGTGTAACACGCGTTTCTGCAAAGATACTAGCGTAGCGGACAGATCGGCACGCACGGTTTCATCGTCACGGTAGACAAACATCATTTTGCGCCCGTCTTCCAGATGTTCGCCAACGGCGATCATGCCGTTGTCAGGATCAATCGCAAGAATATTGCGAACCGTATAATCCCGGACGTCGGACCCCGGTACAGGAAAAGCGACATGGGCTTCTCCTTCCAGAAGCTGCATAAGCGCGCGCGGCGCATCCGGCCCTTCCCGCATCAATGTTTCATCGGGTTTGTATCCCAATCTCTCATGCGCCATATTCTTCATGTCTTCGCTGAAAACGTCGAACGGGCGGCGGCCATCGAGATATGTCACAACCTGATCCTGCGCGCCGGAAACTTCGTGGATCGGTCCCATAGGCATACAGCCTTGCGTAAGCGCGGACGCAACCGCCACATCCTGTGAGAAAACAAACCCGCTGACGCCCGTCTCCGTAATTTCCTTTGAGATGATTACGCCTTCCGTGCGCGAAGAAGAAAGACCGCCCACCATAAAGCCGCCTACGAGCGTATCTATTTCTTCGAGCATTTCTGCAGGGTGCGATTCGCTGAGCGGATCGGCGTGCACGACGACCAGCATGGGATCGTGACGGTTTAGCCAGGGTTCAAGTTCCTGCTGCAATTTCTTCACGCCGTGTGCGGGCGCATGAAACGGGCGCACATGGTCCGCTGATACCTGCCCGATAAGAACGCTGATGGCGGGCACATCGACATATTCGATTCCTGCAGCCAGAACGCCCATTGCTGCGCAGCCCGTCCAATTGTCTATGCCGGTAACGGAGCGAAAAAGCGTAAGGATACTTCCCGCATCGGCGGCTAGCGCATCGGTAAGATAAAGAAATCCTATATTGGGATGAAAACCGCCGGTTTTCAAAAGGTCCAGCTCTTCGAGGATTTTTTTGGCTATGTCGCGCCAATTCTCGCCTGTGGCAGACGCGCTGACATAACGGGTTGAGGTGACCGTGCTCATGAGGGTAGTATAGGGATTAATGCGCAAGCTTCAATTCCCTATTCTGGGGAAGCCGGATCTGTTACGATTCTTGGTGTAAACCTTAACCCAAAAGGCCTCGTCCCATGGAAAGTTTTCTCTATCTCCTGATACCCGGAATTATCGTGTTTTATGGGATTACACTCTACAACCGCTTGGTCTCGTTGCAGCAGAACCGTAAGAACGCCTTTTCGGATATCGATGTCCAGTTGAAGCAACGTTACGATCTTGTACCCACGCTGGTTGAAACCGTAAAGGGTTATGCCGCACATGAAAAATCCGTGCTGGAAAATGTCACCGCCGCACGTGCGGGCGTTGCCGCACAATCCGGCGCCTCCGGTGATCGCCTGCATGCGGAACAACGTCTGGGCGGCGCGCTGTTAGGATTGTTCGCTGTGGCTGAAAACTATCCTGCGCTCAAAGCCGATGCAAATTTCCAGCATCTTATGGCCGAGCTTTCCGATATAGAAAACAAGATTGCCGCTGCGCGCCGTTTTTTCAACAACGCGACCAGCGAGTACAATACGAAAGTGCAGCAATTTCCGTCCAGCGTGATTGCCGGCATGTTTGGATTCACATCGGAAGAATTCTACGAAGACACAACAACCGAACACGCCGTGCTGGAAAAAGCACCCGAGGTAAAATTCTAGAATGCCTGCCGACTCTCTACCTGCCAAAGGTTTGCAATCTACGATCTGGAGCAACAACGTCAGATCAATGATACTTCTGGCCTTATATCCAGTGATACTGGGCGCAGTGGTTTTTGGCGCCACCTCGCTGTTCGGTTATTACACGGGCCATGCTCTGGGTTTCAACGGCGACAGCATGGCGATAACATGGAACGCGGCCTTTCAATACGCTTCCTTTCTATTGGTGCAATACTGGCCCATATTACTGACCGTTGTCGTAATCTGGTTCCTGATCGCCTATATATTTCAGGGTTCCATGATCCGCGCCATGTCGAAATCGCATGGCGTTACGCGCAAGGAAGAGCCGGCGCTGTACAATCTCGTTGAGAATATGTGCATCGCGCAGGGCATGCGCATGCCGCGCATTGAGATCATCGAAACACATGCGCGCAATGCTTTTGCCAGTGGTATCAACAACGATTCATATTGCATCACGGTCACCCGCGGCTTGATGCAGTCTCTCTCAACCGATGAACTGGAAGCCGTGCTTGCCCACGAACTTACCCACATCATCAACCGGGATGTCCGCCTGATGATGGTTTGCGTTATTTTTACAGGCATGTTCGGCGTCGCCGCACAATTGCTATGGAGCAATATGCGGTACGCACTTTATTTGCCGCGTTCGTCGAAACAACGCAATGGTGGTGGGGGCATGGTGCTCTTGCTCGGTCTGCTGGCGATTCTCGGTATAGGCTATCTTGCCAGCCTACTCGCCCGTTTCGCGATCTCGCGCAACCGCGAATACATGGCGGATGCGGGTGCCGTGCAGATTACAAAAAATCCCGATGCCATGATGCGGGCACTGCTTCGCATTTCAGGCGCAGCCGACATTCCCAAAGCGCCGGCGGATATCAAAGCCATGTGTTTTGAAAACCGTCAGGCTTTTCTCGGGATGTTCGCCACCCATCCGCCCATCCAGTCGCGCGTGCAGATGATTGCGGATTATTCCGGTTTGCCGGTGCCTTCCATACGTCCGAAAATTCGCGCGGATGAAGCAGATGCCTTCGGACGTCCGGTGCAGCCCCGCGAAAACTGGACCACGCGCGAGCGTTTTGGAAAACACCACCCGCGCAATCCTTGGCACTAAGTCCTTCTCCGCTCTCGGTTTTTTATTTTGATGACCGCTTTCCCTTTGAAATCGGTTAAAATCAATTTATATATGTATCCGTGTACAAAACACGGTTTTAACATTGGAGAAAAAAGAACCATGCAACCTGACAATTTTGGCTATCAACAACCCTCCGTAACGCGCGGCAGCGCGATCGACGCGGGTCTGAAAGCCCACATGCAGAGCGTTTATAACCGCATGACGGCTGGTGTGTTTATCACCGGTATCGTCGCCTGGTTTGTTGGAAACAGCCCCGCACTGCTGAACTTCTTTCTGGGCGGCCCGCAGGCTTACATCGTGATGATCGCACCTCTTGCCGTTCTATGGTTCGGCTTCCGCCCCGAGCGTATGACACCATCCCAGCTGATGATGTCTTTCGGCGCACTGTCTGTCCTGTATGGAATCAGCTTTGCGACAATCTTTACGATTTATCCTGTGGCCGACATCGCCCAGGCTTTCTTCATGGCAACGGCTTTGTTCGCAGGGCTTAGCATCTTTGGCTATGTCACGAAGAAAAACCTCGACGGCCTCGGTACATTCGCCATCATGGGTGTTTGGGGCGTGTTCGTTCTTTCGATCGGCACGATGATCGCAGGCGCGTTCGGTGCGAATGTTACGGGTATGCAGATGGTTATTTCCGGCCTCAGCCTACTGGCTTTTTCCGGCGTAACCGCGTGGCAGACGCAAACGACGAAGGAAATGTATCATCCTTCCTATGGTGCCGATGCCAACTCCCGCATGGCATGGGCCGCGGCGCTGAACCTTTACATCAGCTTCATCGCAATGTTCCAGTCGATCCTCAGCCTGCTGAACAGCCGTAACTAATCCCTGCAACCTTAGGGTTGCTATTTTATCGACTTTTTAAGAAGCCCTGCTTGCGAAACAAGCGGGGCTTTTAACCTTTTGGATATACATTTGTATTAAATTTGAAATAACCGATGCAATAGCATCTATAAAATCATAAGTTGTGGGAGCGAAACGACAGGGAACGAAGGGGCAAATGGATCACGGGCATATCCTATTGGTCGATGACACCAAAGCGTTGGCCGAACTTTATGCCGACACGCTGGAACAGGAAGGATTTCAGGTAACCTGTGTGCACACGGGGGCCGGACTGTTCGAAGTTTTGGACACCGATGCTTTTGCGCCGGATCTGCTGATACTGGACGTAAAGCTGCCGGACATGGATGGCCTGGAAATTCTCGAGCGTCTGCGCAATCTTTCTTTCAATGCTCCTGTTATAGTCATCACAGGCCACGGCTCCATCCACATGGCCGTGGAAGCCATGCGTCTTGGTGCCGCGGATTTTCTCGTCAAACCTTTTTCCATCGATAAACTTATCGAAAGCGTTCGCCGTTCTCTCGAAGCGGCGGGCCTGGCAACAAAAGCCGATCTCAGCCTTACGGAATCGCTTCTGGCCGATGTGCCGGCCGAAGCCGGTAAATCCGCACCGCCACGCTCTGGCTTCGGCGGTTTTATCGGCATCTCGCCGCCCATGCAGCTTGTTTACGACATCATCGAAAACGCCGCAAAATCGAACGCCACGGTTTTTATCACAGGCGAATCCGGGACCGGCAAGGAAGTTTGCGCGGAAGCGATACACCGTTTTTCAAAACGCACCTCAGAGCCTTTCATTGCGATCAATTGTGCCGCTATACCGCGTGAACTTCTCGAATCCGAATTGTTCGGACATGTAAAGGGTGCCTTTACAGGCGCTGTTGCCGATCGCGAAGGCGCTGTTTCCCAAGCCAACGGCGGAACGTTGTTTCTTGATGAAATCGCGGAAATGGCGCCAGAAATGCAGACGAAATTGCTGCGCTTTTTGCAAAATCTGAGCTATCGCAAAGTGGGCGGCAACCGCACGGAAAAAGCGAATGTACGTATCATTTGCGCGACAAACCGCGATCCGCTGGAGGAAATCCGCAGCGGCAACCTGCGGCAGGATCTTTATTACAGGCTGCATGTCATTCCGATCCACATGCCGCCGCTACGCAACCGGCGGAGCGATGTCATTGACCTTGCAGACCACTATCTTCGTCTCTATGCGCGCGAGGAAGGCAAGTCCTTCCGGTCTTTCGCGCAGGATGCTGAAAATGTTCTGACAGCCTTTTCATGGCCGGGCAATGTGCGTCAATTGCAAAATATCGTGCGCGGAATCGTCGTTCTGCACGAAGGCAGGTTTGTCACTGCGCCAATGTTACCGGCCATGCTGCGTGAACCCGCCGTGCCGGACGAGCAGCAATCCAAAGCAGCAAATACCATACCCACTTTATCCATTGCCGCCGCAGAGGCGCCCGATGATGTTTCCCCGCTATGGAAGGTGGAGCGTAACGCCATCGAGCAGGCCATAGCCCTGTGCGAGGGGAATATTCCCAAAGCGGCGGCGCTCCTCGAGATCTCCCCGTCCACGATCTACCGCAAAAAAATGATCTGGGACAAGCATACAGGCGGCGCAAGCCTCTATTATTAATTGCCTTTCCGTCTTGACCGTTCCGATGCCAGCCTCTAGGTTCACTGGCATATTCAATTTGTCAGGAGCATTGCATGATCAAGGAATTCAAAGAATTTATCGCACGCGGGAATGTGATTGACCTCGCAGTGGGTATCATCATCGGTACGGCCTTCACCGCGGTCGTCAATTCGGTGGTTGGCGATCTGGTCATGCCGCTCATCGGTGCACTCATGGCCGGTATCGACTTCAAAGATTACTTCATTTCGCTGAATGGAGAGAGTTATGCCACTCTCAAAGCCGCAAAAGACGCTGGCGCTCCGGTTGTCTCCTACGGCCAGTTCATCAATGTGGCCATCAACTTCCTGATCGTCTCCTTCGTGGTCTTCATTTTGGTGAAAAATGTGAACCGCCTGAAGAAAAAAGCCGAGGCGGAACCCAAAGGCGATGTGCCGCCACCGGCTGACATTGTTCTTCTTACGGAAATCCGCGATCTTTTGAAAAACAAATAGTTGTAGGGATTTCGTCTGTTTTTAATGGCCAAACGGCTCCTTGCATGAAGGGGCCGTTTTTTTACTTGATAATGTGGGGAGACTTGCCTATTTTCCCCGCTACCAGATTACATTCCTCGTGTGGGGGTATAGCTCAGCTGGGAGAGCGCTTGCATGGCATGCAAGAGGTCGGCGGTTCGATCCCGCTTACCTCCACCATTTATCCCCTATGGCGACCGGCCAGTTTCATAAACAAAAACGTCAGAATGTTGAGCGCGACAAACCCCGTCACCAGCGGGATCAAAGTGCCGTCGTAAAGCTGGCCGATGGTTGCACCAATCGTCATCGACATGGCCGAAGACATCGCGCCTGTGACAGCCGCCGCCACACCGGCGATATGCCCCATGGGCTCCATCGCTATGGCGTTCAGGTTGCCGAACATCAGGCCGAAGGCAAAGAAGATCGTCGCAGCAAAGCCCAGGAACATCCATAATTCGATGTCGACCATATAGTTGATGGCAAGAAATATTGCAGACGATATGATGATCGCCAGTGTCGAACGCTCGCAAATCTTCTGCATGCCGTATTTTTGTACAATGCGCGAGTTCATCAGCGAGGCCGCACCCAACGTCAGTGCCAGCGCGCCGAAATACACGGCAAACATCTGGCCGACAGCGAACTTCTCCATAAAGATTTGCTGGCAGGAATTGAGGTAGCCGAGGAAGCTGCCGAAACAGATACCCATCGCAATCGTATAGCAGATCGTAACGCGCGTTTTGACCACAATGCCAAGACCATGGAAAATTGCTTTCGGGCTAAACGGGATTTTATCTTCGGCGTGCAGAGTCTCGGGAAGGCGGAAATAGGCCCAAAGCCCGAGCAAGACTGCCAGAATGATGTAAAGCACGAACAAGGCGCGCCACGTATAGAGATGGAGAATCCCCTGCCCCAGCGCCGGCGCGATGGCGGGGACCAGAATAAAGATCACCATGACGATCGACATGATGCGCGCCATGTCGCGTCCGGAAAATTTGTCGCGCACGATGGCCACCGCCGTAACATAGGGCGCACTTACGCCCAGCCCCTGGACGATGCGGCCGAAAAGAAGCGTATCGATATCCTGGGCAAGGAAGCAGATAACGCTTCCGATCGCATAGATGCCAAGGCCCGCGAACAAAACCTTGCGCCGCCCTATCGCATCGGACAACGGACCAAAGAAAAGCTGCCCGATTGTCATGCCCATAAAGATAAAACCGATGATGAACTGAACCTGGTTGGGGAAAGCCACCCGCAGGTCTTCGCCCATGATGCCCAAAGCCGGCATCATTGCATCGATGGAGATCGCAACTATCGACATCAACGATGCCATCAAGGTGATAAATTCTTTCAAACAGCAATCCTTCGCTAAACAGGTAATGCGCCTGTATTTCTAACACGATTTTTACACGAAAAATATGTCTATTTATCATACCGTTAGCATACAAGCTCGCTTGCTTTAACGTCTTGGAAACCAGAATGGTTCAAAATGGAAAAAAGAATCATCCAAGGATCGCCCATGCAAGATGAACCGATTTTCGAAGAAGAAGCAAAACGGCTTGCGGCTTTGCTTAACATGAACTTGCTGGACACAGCTTTGGACAACCGTTTCGAGCGCGTGACCCGGCTTGTGCAGAACATGCTCTCAGTGCCGATAGCAGCTTTCAACCTTATCGATGAAAGCCGGCAGTGGACCAAATCCATTCAGGGCGCAAATATCGAGAACCTTCCTCTGGAACAATCATTTTGCGTACATACTATTCAAGGTGAACGCACGCTCGTCGTGAACGATGCACGCATGGACCAGCGCTTTGCCAACAATCCGCTGGTAACCGGTGCGCCCAATATCGTTTTCTATGCGGGATGCCCTGTGCATGCCCCTACGGGTGAGCGCATCGGCGCCCTGTGCGCCATCGACAAAAAACCCAGACAGCTTATGCCAAGGGAAATGCAGATCTTGCGTGATTTGGCCGGTATTCTGGAATCTGAAATCCGGCTCGATGCGCTGACGGCGCAGGTGGAAAGCATGAGCACACGCCTGACCACTGCCGAACGCAACACGCGCATCGACAATCTTACGCGCCTGCCCAACCGCGCGGGAATCATGGATATATTACAGCGCGAATGGGCGACATCCCTTCGCAACAAAACGCCTCTTACCGTTATCGCGGCAGATGTTGATCACTTGAAATTGCTCAATGAAAAATATGGTTTTGAAACAGGCGATGAGGTTCTGCGCCAGCTTTCGCAACTTCTATTGTCTTCGCTGCGGTACGAAGACGCGGTGGGACGTTTGGAAGGCGGAGAATTTTTGATGGTTCTCCCCAATTGTCCAGCGGACAGACTTGCCGAAACCGTAGACAGGCTTCATCGTGAAACGCTGCTGTGCGAGATCGAAACAGATAAAGGCATTATACCGACAACGCTCAGTATCGGGGCGTCCGCAATGGTGCCCAGTGAAGATGCGAGCATGACCGATCTGTTGGAGCAGGCGGACAGCGCGCTGACGGAAGCGAAAAAAAGCGGACGAAACAAAACCGTCGTCTACAAAACGGCGGCATAATTTTTAAAGCATATTTCAGAGAGACGCGGGGGCATTTGCCCCCGTTTCTATTTGCAGCTTGGACAAATCGGTTTAAACTCGCGGCTGTTAGATACCTGATTTTGCGAGAAATTAACGATTATGCAAAAACTACTTGCCTCCCTTTCTTTAATTATGGTAATCGGACTGTTGTCCGCATGCTCCAATACAGCCAACGGTGCAGGGCGTGACATGGAAAATATGGGCCAGTGGATGCAGGACACGTTCTAAACGAGCGCCGCTCCACCCCGCATAAGGAGAATGAAAATGCTGCGTTTTATCTTTGTTTGCATGGGTGTGGTCGCTCTTTCCGTTGTGGCGATAGGCACGCAATTCATGACTGATGGTGTTTCAGACGCCGCAAACGATGTTATGGCCCGGAATGCTGAAGCGCCTGCCGATACGGTCGCCGTCGCAGCAGAAGAAAACTTTACCGCCGAAAACCTGAACGCCATAGAAACGGCAGCAGGCGCAACGGCCTTTGATCCAAACGATACTTTCACGGGCGGATTTACCAACGAAGCGCCCAAGGCTCTGGAAGACGATGCGCCTGCCGCACCTGTCGTTGCCGCACCTGCCATAGTAGAACAGGCCAATTAATCGGTTTTAATGTCGTTTAACACTTGCGTGCAGTCCCGAGTTGGGGCTGCATAGGCAAATCATGATTTCGCAAGACACCGCCCCCATCCCGGCTTTTACCCCACGTGCCGGTTTTTTATTTCTGGCGCTTTATTTTATCGCCATTGCTTTATGCCTTGCCGTTCCGCGTGCGCTGACTTTTCTCCCTTCGTCAGTATCCTTGTGTGGACTGGTCTATCTTTACATCGTCAATCGCCGCGTACCTTTACCTGATTTAAAATTCGTTTTGTTTTTTGCGGGTTTTCTTGCGCTCGCGGCGGCAAGCTCCCTATGGGCACCCGATCCTTCATTCACGCTGGAAAAGGCTTCAAAGGTCGGCGGCATATTTTTGGCTGGCCTTATTACACTTACCTTTGCGCGGGCGTTTGACCGGGTATCGCATCAAGAAAAACTGATTGTTGCATTGGTTGTTGTGTGCGCCGTGGCGGCGGGTTTCATAGCTTACGAATATGCAACGCTCTTCCAGATCACAAGGCATGTTTTAGGCATCGAAAGCGAATTGCGCTACGAATGGCCGCAACCTATTAAAAGCGCATTCATATTCAACCGCAGTTCGGTGTTTCTTGTCCTTTTGTGCTTTCCTGTGCTCCTGATGCTATGGACCGGAAACCATAGCAAACGTACAAAAACTCTCTTGAGCGCGTTGCTGGGTGCAGCCCTGTTTGCCCTTTTGGCCACAAGCAACAGCCAGACCGCCTTCATCGCGGCTGTTCTTGCATTGCCGATGCTCTTCTATCCCGCGCACAGAAAAAAAGCGCGGTATCTAATCCTGTGGCTGTCACTGACAGCAATGTTGTGCGCCCCCTTGTTCGCGCCTTTTATGAAGAGCATCCTTCCTCCTGAAATGGAAAATGCCGAAGAAGGCTTCCTCGCCGAAGCCAGCATTCCACACCGCATAGAAGTCTGGACATTTATGTCCGAACAGATAATGCAATCACCCTTTTATGGGCACGGCATGGAATCGACGCGTGAACTGCGCGCGGGTTACATCATGCCGCGCATGAGAACGGACCAGGTCCTGCACCCGCACAATGCCGCTCTGCAGATATGGGTGGAATTCGGCATAATCGGGATGGCACTGGTTATGGCGTATGTCTCTTATGTTTTCCGCAAGCTCGAAGCCATGCCCCCTCTCATGCAGAAATACAATATTGCTTTCTATGTTGTGCTTCTGGGGGTGCTGAGCATCGCATATGGCCTCTGGCAGACATGGCTTATCGGCATGATATTCACCCTTTATGGCCTCGGTATAATCGCAAGCAGGCTTGCGGGCTTTCATAGTCCTGAAAACAAAAACGGCGATCAATAGACCGCCGTTTTTAATTCCATCTATGCAGTGCTTTTAGAAGCGCTTGCTCAGGTTGAAATAGTATTTCGGATCGCGGTCATCCTTGGTGGCGACTTCGCGCGTGAGCGGGAAAGCAACCGCTACGCCACCATCGACCTCGTACGGCAACTCAAAGCGCAGACCGGCACCGACCGAAGCCACGGAATCGCGTTTCTGTGAAGACGTGGTCGGATCTTCGTTCCACACGCGGCCCACATCATAGAAACCGTAGACCTGGTAGGATTCGACGAAATTCTGCTCAAACTTTACAGGCTCTTTCCACTGCAATTCGACCTTACCGGAAATACCGTGGTCGCCAACCACTTCGGAAGGGTCGTAACCACGGCCGGAATTTATGCCGCCGACGCCAAACTCTTCGGAAGAAAGCAGCGCGTTGCTGGCAATCTGTCCGCGTGCGGCCAAAAGCAGGTTAACGCTGCCGGTTACGCGCTGCAAACGCTGAATCTCGGCTTCGAGTTTCGTTGCCTGCGGGTCTGCATCGGCGCGGGTCAAATTGTCGTCGCCTTCTTCGGATGCGCCGAAGATGTTAACGCCTTTTGAAAGCTCGAGGTCGAACGTGTTGGCAGCTGCGCCAATCACCGTGTCGATGAACTCATAGCGACCGCCCAGACGAACGATGCTGATACGGTCGCGGCGCGTTTCTTCGATATTGTTCTCGCTCTTCACACGGCGCCAGTCGAAGTTCAGACGGCCCGTAAGATTGGTCGTACGGGTACGGATGAATGGATGCGTAGCGCCGACATTCAAAAGATAGGAACGGCCCTCAACATCGAACTGCGCCAGATCAAAGCCCGGATCCGTGTCCGTGACGTTGGCGTTGAAGTGCACTTTCGTGCCGTATGGGCCGACAGGTTGCGCATATCCTACAGACCCGTAAGCAAGCTCATACCAGTCTTCCGGTGCGGTAACAAACTGGGCGGAAATAGCTTCGTTCATGCCGAGCATGGAATTCAACGTTGCTGCCGCGCCGACTTGCAACGGGCCAAGATAGCGCGAGCCATAATTGTCAACGCTGACCAAACCGTCCACCGGATCGTAGTCCAGAATGATGGTCATGTCGGCAGCGCCGGTTTTCGTTGGCGACGGGCTGAGAACCGAGCGGGCCGTGACGCCCGGCAAATCATTGATGAGCAGCAGTTCGCGCTCGAGCGAACGAGCGTTCAAAGGGCCGCCGCTCTGGTTGATCTGTCTTGCATAGGTGTTGATCAGATCCATGTTGATCGGCGCGGAAGGGTCGGCGCGGCTGATCGTCACTCTGTCCACATATCCTTCGACAATGCGGAGGCGCGGCACGCCGCCATCGATTTCCTGCGGTGGTACGACAACCTGTGTCAGGATATATCCATCGTTGCGGTATTTCAGCGTGAGCTTGTTGGCGATCGTGTAGAGATCGGCAAGGCTGATTGTCTGACCGATCGAATCCGCAAACACGGATTTCAGTTCCGCGTCGCTGTATACGCTTACGCCTTCGAACGTGATGCCGTTCAGCGTGAAATTGATTTTCTCTGCGCCGGATGGTGCCTGTACCGGCTGTGCCTGATTGACACGGACATCCGGCTCGACTTGCGGTGTCAGATCCGGCTGGCGCAATTCCTCGCCTGCGCGCGACGGGTCGGCAACACCTGTTTGCTGTTCAACCTGCGCGTACGCTGCGCTCGCCATGACAAGAGCGGACGCAGCCAGTCCTGCAAAAACAAATTTATGAAACGAACCCTTGGCTCTCATAATCATCTTCCCCGATTATTTTTGGATGTGGGTATAAAACGGACACAACTGCTAGTACATAAAAAGCGGCCTGACAAGACGGGAGGCCCTAGATTTATCAAAGAAAAATACGTGAGTTCGCCGCTTTCCACAATGGGGCAGTTGCTAATATAAAAGCGTCTTTTTCAAAATTACCATAAAAAATGGCGGATTTCCGTATGTATTAGATTTAACTTAATAATCCGGTTCGAATAGAAGGTTAAATTTTCGTTAAAAACTATTGTTCTTGCGTCCAAAAAGTGGCATCTATCCACAGCCCGGCAGAATTCATAATTCCAAATACGCGTGAATCAACGGGTGATTTTTCTGAGAATTTTTGTAACGGATTTTTCTTGTATACGGAGAGCGCAAGATGAGAGTGATCAACAACGGCATTGCAACCAATTTCGGACTCGTGGGCAAGAGCCTTCGCAAGTACCTCACGACAACGGCCCTGACGGCCACGGGATTGATGGCAATTGCCACTCCTGCGCTTGCTGACAACTGGGTTGACCACGTCGCAACCGAAGGATCCATCTCTGTTGACACAAGCGCTCCCAACACGACGAACATCACGCAGCACACGGACTTCACGAAAGTGCAAGGCGATGGCGACATCAACGCCGGATGGACCGTAAACGTAGCCCAGCCCTCCAGCTCTTCCAAATACGTTCTCTATGACACCGAAAACGATCCGACCATGATCATGGGCGCTCTCAATGCCAATGGCCAGATCTATATCTTCGACAAAAACGGCGTTATCTTTGGCAAAGACTCCCAGGTCAATGTGGGCTCAATCGTAGCGTCCACAGGCACAATCTCCGATGCAAACCTGAAAGCAGACAAGCTCGTATTCGAAAACGTAGGCGGCCCGGATGCCGGTGAAATCGTCAACAACGGCACAATCACTGTTGCCGAAGCAGGCCTTGCCGCCTTTGTTGCACCGACTGTTAAAAACGCAGGCGTTATCTCTGCGAATGCCGGTAAAGTCGTTCTTGCTGCCGGCGAAACGGTAGCTATCGATCTTTACGGCGACAATCTGGTTTCCATCGCAGCCGATGGCGCGCTTGAAGAAGCCCTCGTTGAAAACTCCGGCGCAATCGCTGCGAACGGCGGTAAAGTCGTTCTCTCCGCACAGGCTGCGAAAAGCGCTGTCGACAACGTCATCAACATGGACGGCGTGATTGATGTTTCTTCCGTAACGGTCAAGGGCGGCAAAATCGTTCTCGACGGCGGCAAGAAAGGCAAAGTCAATGTTAACGGCGTTGTAAACGCTTCCGGCAAAACCGGTGGCGGCGATGTGAAAATCGCCGGTGAGACCATTGAAACAGGCAAAGACGCTGTCGTTGTTGCCGACGCTGTCAGCTCCGGCAACGGCGGTACGATCAACTCTTTCGCAGAAGCCAACGCTCTGTACCGCGGTCGCTTCTACGCGCGCGGCGGCGCAGTTTCCGGTAACGGCGGCTTTGTAGAGCTCTCCGCCAAGGAAGGTCTTGGCTATGAAGGTTCTGTAAACACCAGCGCCGCCAACGGTGAAGCTGGCCAGTTCCTGCTCGACCCCGCATTTGCAATCATCCACAGTGGCTCGCTTGACCCGATTGGCTGGTCCCAACTGGTGATCAGAGCTTCGAACCTCGCCAAAGATATGCACACGAACGGCTCGGTCACGGTAGAAGCCACGAACACGATCGATGTCGGTACGGATATCCTCTTCCCGGGCATCGGCAACGGCGATATTGATGTCAGCACATATAATTACAATCAGCTGGAAGTTGTAGGCTGGACGCACGTCTTCGGTCCTATCTACCTTCCTGTTATGGGCTTGGTTAACTATAACGGCGCCAACAACGGCAACCTGACGCTTAAAGCCGCCACGGTTAACTTCAACAAGAACCTGATCATGGGCGGCGGTACACTCGACGTTCTCGCCACCACGATCAATCTCGGCGCAAAAATCTTCACGAATTCTGCCCTGATGGTTGACTCTGCGCTGAACAGCACGGCAAACACGATCAACGTTCTCTCCAACAACGCCAGCATCCAGCAGGCCGTATCGCTTGCCAAGGATTCCGGCGGCACGACGGTTAATGTGGCCAGCGGCACTTACAATGAGTCCGTAAACGTTAACAAATCCGTTGTACTGAAAGGCGCGAAAGCAGGCGTTGCCGGCTCCGCAGCAGGTCGCGGCATAAACGAGACGATCATCGACCCAAGTTCTCCGGGCTTCCTGGTCACGGCAAACGATGTAACGATTGATGGCTTTACGGTCACGGGCGCAGACATCGGTATCCACGTCAATGGTGCGAATAACGTTACCGTGAAGAACAACATTGTTCACGATGTTACCGAAGCCGGTATCCAGTATGACAACGCCGCGGGCGCAGTCGTCGAGAAAAACCTCGTCTACAACACCGGCAAGGAAGGCATACGCGCCAACAATTCGAACGGCATCCAGGTTAAGACGAACATCGTCAACAACACGGACCGTGATGCCATCGCCCTCTACAACAGCAAAAAAGCCGTTGTCACAGGCAACTATATCGGTTTCACGGGCGCACTGGTAAGCGCCGGTACGGACAACATCTACGGCGATGGTATCCTGCTGAACAACTCCGATGGCGACGCTACGACGAAAACCATCGTTCAGGGCAACACCATCACCGAAACGAACCACAACAGCTACAACAAGGGTTCGGGTATCAACGCCATCGATACGGACTACATCCTGATCGGTGGCACGGCATCCGCGCAGGCGAACAAAATCACCAACGCCCGCTGGGACGGTATCCGCACGCAAGACCTGAATGGCGCGTTCTCTACGAACACGGAAATCAAAGGCAACAACATTGAGAATGTCGGCCATACCGGTATTTATGCCGCCCGCGCAAGCAACATCATAATCGACAAAAACGTTGTCAAATCGACAACTTCTGGGATCAGCCAGCCTTACGGCGCAATCAGCATCAACGAAGGTCATCTGGTTACGGTCTCCAACAACCAGGTTTCAAACGCCAGCCGCGGCATAATGCTGCTTAAGGTTACAGGCGAAACCAATATCGTCAGAAAAAACACCATCAAGGATGTAACCGATGACGGTATCTATCTGGAAGAAGTTGCCCGCGGCACAGTTGACCAGAACTACATTACCAACGCCGTAGGCAATGGTATTAATATTGTAAACTCAACTTTTATTATGACGGGCGGCACGTTACCAGTTTTAGGTAATGCTATCTATAATTCAGGTGAAAACGGTATCCGTGTTCAAGGTGGCTCTACAATCCACCTGTATAACAACAAGGTAGACGGCGCGGCTGGCGACGGTGTTCACGCTGTGGGCACAAATGATTTGCTAGTGTTAAATAACACCATCCGCAATAACTATAATGGTTCTGGCGTACACGTTGAGAACAGCCAAAACACAGAAATCACAGCCAACTTCATCCACGACAATCTAGATGGCATCAAGATCGTTGATGCCACAGGCGGCGAAAACTTTATCTACAACAACCGCATTCTTTACATCGAAAACGATGGCGTGAATGTTTCGGGTGCCACACAAATGGATATCACGAAAAACCGCATCAACGGCCTTTCCGGTAACGGGATTATCGTTGATGACGCGGATGAAGTCCTCGTCGGCGAAAACCAGATTTGGGATGTGGGCACGGACAGTATCCACGTATCGTCCAGCGGCAACACATCTATCCTTGGCAACAAGACCGAGAGAGCGGGCGATGATGGCATCGAAGTCGTAGACAATTACGGCTACCTGCTCATCTCCGGCAACACAGTCACGGATTCCGGCATTACGGGCCTATCCGACAGCTACGGCGGCGACGGCATCCATGTTCGCGGATCCAGCGCAACCATTCCGTACGGCTCCGAAGAAACATTCGCAGCGGCGGTTACAACGCTTCCGGCTGAATATGCGGGCTACCTTCCAACGGGCAACATCGACACGGACTACGCTGTTGTTGTTTACAACAACACGGTAACGAACTCCGGCGATGACGGTATCGAAGTTGTCGGTGGCAATTCGTCCTCGGGCAGCAATGAAGACAAACGCATCGCGATCCAGGAAGTATTCGGCTACAACACGAATGCCACCTTGGTTCTCCTGAACAATGTGACGAATTCCGGTGTTAACGACACGGCCGAAGATTCCTACGGTTCCGACGGGATCCATGTCCGTAACGTTTATGGTGATTATGGTTACAGCGACTTTGCTGTCGAAATTCTCGGCAACACGGTTGACCAATCGACAGACGACGGCATAGAGACCCGCGACACGGGCGCCGTGCGCATCGCGAGCAACACGGTGGCCAACTCCGGCTACGCAGCCGAAAGTGAAGAAGGCGGCAGCGAAGAAGTCTTCGCAGCACGCGTCGCATCCGGCTATGACGATTATGGTTACGGCAATGCCGCAGACGGTATCCACGTCCACAACGCAAGCCGTGGCGGCCTCGTATCCCTGCTGGTAACAGACACGGATGATGCCGGTTCGGGCACTTACGATGTCGAAATCCTCGACAACGATGTAACGAATTCCGGCGATGACGGCGTTCAGGTCGTCTGGTCCGGCAACACGCTGATCGACCTCAACACCATCACCAACTCCGGTCTCGAAGGCTCGGAAGGCGCGCTCGGCGGCGATGGTATTTCCGTTGTCGGTGTCGACGGTGGATATGATGGGTGGTTTGGTGAATATTACTTCAACCCGCTGCTCGTTGTTGCATCCAACAACACGGTAACCAACTCCTTGGACGATGGTATTGAAATCCTTGGCGGTTCGGACGTGTATGTGAACGGCAACACGGTTACGAACTCCGGCGATGACGGCATAAACCTACTCGGCTTTGCGGCCTTCGGGGAAGATGACGGCGAAGGCGAGGAAGAAGGTGAAGAAGGCAGCGAAGGTGGATTCAACATTTTCGACGTCGGGACCCTGCTCTGGACAGACTTCTACGCCGAAGTAACAGGCAACACGGTAACCACATCTGGCGGCGACGGTATCGAAGCTTCGGGCTTTGACACGCTGCGGGTAACGGACGGAAACAATGTCTCCGGTTCTGTTGCCAACGGTCTGTATGTCTCGGGTTACAACAACCGTGACGTCATAGTTTCCGGCAACATATTCTCGAACAACGACATCGGCGCCCAGTTTGAATCCGGCGTGATCGACCTGAGAGGAGCCGGTAACAGCTTTACGGGCGGCCGTATCGGTCTGCGTTTCGCACCGTATGCGTTCGGCGGAGAGGGCGGCCCTGCTCCAGCCTTTGCAAAGCTAGCGCTGGATGCTTCTTTGACCGGTTTCGCACCGTTGTCGCTGGTTGATGACGGTTTGTCGTACCCGAACGTACCCGGTACTTTCTCCGGCACGATCGGTTCGCAAACCTTCACGGGTTACACGGAACCAGGAAAATACTATGTCGAACTGGTGAATGAGGCTTTCTACAATCCCGGCCAGCCGACATTGCTGAACGGTTTGAACTCGACCTACGACGGCTTTACCCCTTCTGTTACGGACGGTGTTCTGGACGATGCGCAATTTGATTACCTCGAGGCGCGCTTCAACCACTACCCCGACGGCCAGCTGATCGGTGAAAATCTCGGTCTGTTCTGGTTCGGCTTCGTGCCTGACGATTTGACGATTGAACAGAAAGACCTGTTCAACACGTTCGGCGCTTTTAACGGCGACATTACAGGCCTGAATGTTCGTATCGTCGGTCTGCCGCGTCTGCCGGGTCAGACAGGTGCTGCGGGTAACCTTGCCCAAACGCTGAACAACCTTCAGACATTTGCTGGCGGTCCGGGCACAACGCCTGCTGATCTGAACAACATCGAAACAGCAGCCGGTGGTTCAAACCCGCAAGGTCAGAACCAAACGCCGGACGACCTTGCCAACATCGAAACCGAAGCCGGCGGCGATGACAACAACGCCAACTGCTGGAGCGATGCCATGACCATGGCTGGCGGCGGTCAAGCTGTGAACGTTGTCTATGGCGGCACGATCGATGCAAGCCTTGAGCAAGCAGCTTCATGCGGAACATCATTCTAGGATCGAAAGAACACACACACGGAAAACCCCGCTTCGGCGGGGTTTTTTGTTGTCTTATCGTATCGCTGTGGAAGGCGTTGCGACGGACGCAACCAATGTGGGCGCATGCGGCGTATGCTTCTCTCGCTGCTCCTGCAGAAACGCATCAACACCTTTTGTGATTTTCATCGCCAGCTCTTCGGCTTTAGGCCCGTTATTGACCGCTGACCGCAACAAAGCTCGGTCCGCCGGGCTGGAAAGAAAACCAAGCTCCAGAAGAACCGAAGGCGTTTCCTGTTTCTGACACCGCAACACACCGAAATCGGCCGCCATCAACCGCACGCCGCCTGCAGTGCGATAATGGGCGGCAAGATTGCGCGCAAAGGAACGCGATGGCTCCTGGCCTGTGCCGTTGTAATAAAAAACTTCGGCACCGGATGCGCGCGGCGATGATGCCGTGTTCGCGTGCAGGCTCAGGAAAAGCACAGGACGACTGGGATATTCGTTCGCCAGTTTATAACTCAGTTCCGAACGCCATTGCAGCGCAACTTTTTGGTCGGAAAATCTATACGCGTTCTTTATATCGATGCCTTCCGCAATCGGACCGCGTGTTTCGACCACATCGGCGCCGATTTCACGCTGCAATGTCACACGCAGGCGCTTGGCCACAGCATCGACGACTTCCGTTTCTTTCAGGCGGTCACGCACTGCACCTGTATCATAGCCATATGGTGTGCCCCGCGCTTCATGGCCGTGCCCCGCGTCGAGAACGATCACCGGTGCCGCGTTATAGTCCACATCCCTCATCACGGCGCGCATGGGCCGCGCTTCCTGTGCGTTGCCTGCGCGCACCGTGTTTACGGCTGAAGGGCTGTATCCGCCTGCCGAACTGCCGAAACATTTGTTGAAAATCGTGGCGCTGTTCGAAGCAACGCGGCGCAGATACGATTGACGAAAATTATCCGCAGTATCGGAAGGCGTTATGATGGCCGGTGCTGGCGGCGCTACCGTCGGAAGATCTTGCCTGACGACACCAGGAATATCGCGCGGTGGCAAGGACAATGGGTCCGGCGGGGCACTGTTGCTCCCGAGAAACGTCAAGGCGGCGACACTGAACACACTCTTTATTACGCCGTGCGCAAGAAAAGACATGACTCCCCCGAACATGGCTACGTATTAAACCCTTGTGAAATATTATGCATAAGGCGCAGCAAAAACAAAAAAGATTCTTACTTAATGCACAGATACTAATTTACATTAATCCGGAAAAAGTCCTTACAATTATTATTGTGAATCAAAGACTTGTCAGATTCTTTCGTGTTTTACGGGACAAAATACCGCTGCTGTGATAGGCTGTTACCATTAATCATAAAAAATAAATCAGCGTGCAATCATGACGACCGAAAAGACCACAAACACCCTCGACATCCGCGAGGCCCGTTCCGACGCCGACTATCATGTCGCCTACCCCATCATTCGCCAGCTCTTCCCGCAACTCGACATGCAGACATACGCCCGCCGTGTGTTTGTCGCGCGCGCAACCGGCTACCGTATGTTCATGGGGCTTGTCGACAAACAGGTTGTCGGCGTCATCGGCGTGATCGCCAACCACAATCTGCACGACGGATTTGTGACGTACATCGAACACGTCGTGGTCGATAAAAAACACCGTGGTAATGGTTACGGCTCGCAACTGATTAAATTCTCCGAAGATCGCGCCCGTGAAGAAGGCTGCTACCTTGTCGAACTCGACACCGACATTGGCGCCGAACGCGCGGCGAAACTGTACGAAGACAGCGGCTATAAAAAATCCGGCGACTATTATTATAAGCAGCTGCGCGACGAATTCTCCGACGGCGAATAATCAGCGCACGGTTTTCGGCATCAGGAAATAGTAACGGCCTTTTGCCTTCATCGGCCCTGCCATTCTTTCCGCCGTTGCGCCAGATCCCCAGTACACGTCTCCGCGCACCGCGCCGCGAATGGCACCGCCTGTGTCCTGCGCCATCAGCAGACGATCCAGCTTGCGCCCGTTTTCATCCTGATAATCTGCGGAAAGATAAACCGGAAAACCGTACGGCAGTTTACCGCGGTCGATCGCCAACGAACGCTTTGCGGTCAGGCCTACACCCTCGCCGCCTTTGGGCCCCGTGCCCGAACCGTCATCCTTTGTTTCTTTAAAGAAAACGTACGATGGATTTGTGCTCATCAGCTCTTCCGCCTTGGAAGGATTCTGCACCAGCCACGAACGGATCGTCTCCATAGACACCTCGTCCTTGCTGTAGATACCGCGCTTCACCAGTTCGCGGCCGATCGCATAATAGGGGTGCCCGTTCTGCCCGTCATAGCCGACCCGCATGATCGAACCGTCATCCATATGCACAACGCCCGACCCCTGCACCTGCACGAAAAACGCATCGTGCGGATCGTCGAGCCATACGATCGGGCGGTATTGGGCGGCAGGCATTTTGCCGGAGACGATTTGCGCACGGCTTTCGTATGGTTTCAATTTTCCATCGAGCACGCGTCCCGCAATACGTTGGCCTTTCAATTCTTCGCGGAAATCGCCGAGTTCTACCATCACCAGGTCGGACGGACGGCCAAGCAGCGGATGCTGGTACGCACCCTTTTGTGTGCGCGATCCATTCAATGTCGATTCATAATATCCGGTGAACAATCCTTCCGGATCGCCTGCGGCCGTAGCCTGTACCACTTTGAAATTTCTTTCAATGAAAGAGCGGACGGCGGCCGTGTCGGATCCGTTTATAGACTTTGCCTCGCGGCATGGTGCTTGCCAGTCTGCGTATGTGCCCCATGCCGGATCGGATGCGAATTTGTCTCCGGGCGATTTCTTCAAAATGCGCGTGCAGCTTGTGTTGTACGCTTGCAAAAATCCTTGCAGATCATCCTGCTGCCACGAAGGAAGATCGGAAAAAGACGCGGGCTTTAACGCCAGCGGCGTTTTGTCATCGGATGTGCCGCCTTGCTGTGCTGTGCCCGCGCAGGCGGAAAGCAAAAGAAGGAAACCGAGAGAGAGGAAATTTTTCATGGCGGGCCTCGTAAGAAAGGATGGTCCTTTCTTATCGCACGATCACGGCGAAAGGAAAAGATACGCTGTTACGAAACAGAATCCGGAACCGGCGTTTTGTGTTCCTCGCTCACATCGCCGTCACGGGTTTCGTGCAGCAGCCAGATCGGTTCGCGGTTTTTGACCAAGCGGGAGAATGTCCATATATCGTTCATTTCCGTGATGCGGTCCGGATCACCGGAAACGATGTTGCCGTTTGCATCGCGTATGACGCATGTCTCGTCCGCAATAAAACGGATTACCATCAACGCCTGACGTCCATCGAAGCGTGCATCAAGAATCTCCATCTTGCGGACGGCATGAATTTCGGTCGAAAGCTTTTCACCGCTTCTTTCGCGTTCGGTGATCACACCTTCAAACGCGGCATAAACTTGCGGTTCGAGAAGGTCCTTGAGCAATTCGCGATCACCGGCGGCGAACGCCTCAACGATCATGACAAACGCATCCTGTGCGTTCACGGCGAATTTGCCGATATCGAAACTGCGGTCGGCGCGCGCGATGTCGCTGATCGTGCGCTCAACGCCCTCATGGGCAATCGAAACATTGCGCGGCAAAGCTGGACGGATTTCGCCCAACGGCAGGGTCACAACATCGCCTTGAAGTGTGGTATCCATGGCAGGGTCCGATGCCGTGTTTTGTTGTTGCTGCTGTTCGGCGGTAGGCGTGGCGAACGGGTTCGGGCGCTCGCGCTCGTCACCGCTTCTCGTACCCAGGATACTGCGAAGCCAGAATACAAGGCCGCCGGCAACCAGCGCGTAAAGAATAAGGGTGGGATCCACGGTGAATTATCCTTCTTGTACGTAATATATAGCCATGGCGTGGCCTATCTTTTTACTTTATCACAGACTCTTCCCGAAAAGGAAAGGCTCTTGCCGCTTGTTCGACATGGCGATGCGCGCCATATCGTAACCTGTTGCAGATACGATAAAAATCAAGACGAAACCTAGGACTCCACATGTACTTCTGGCAAATAATACCGCTGTTTCTGATCGCAGAGCTTTTTACGCTCGTGGCCGTTGTCGACGAAATAGGATTTTTCAAAACATTCCTTTTATGGGTGATCTGCGGATCGCTGGGATTGTGGATTGTCCAGACCCAAGGGCTGGGCATGCTGATGAAGACGCGCGAGATCTTGCGCAGAGGCGCCGTACCTGTGGATGGAATCTTTGACGGTCTGTGTCTTGTGCTGGCAGGATTTCTTTTTATCATGCCCGGATTTTTGGGCGATATCGTCGGGATTTTTCTTTTGATTCCAGAAGTCAGGCGAAAAATCAGGGAACTCGGGGTCTTCAAGGCAAACATACGTACAGCCCAACCGCAAAACCCGCAGGATGATGTTATCGACGGAAGCTATGTACGTGTGGAAGAGACGGTGGAGAAAATTGAATTAAAATCGTCGACAGATGAAAAACCTTCGTCATAAGAAATATTATACAGCATCATACACAGTTTTAGGCACAAATTTATCCACAGACTGTACAATCTGGACACGCCCCATTCTTCATGCTAATTCGGGTAAAGTTCAATATTCATAGGATTTCGAAAGCACCGCCATGGCCGACACGCCCGCAGAAAAGACGCTCCACACAGTAGATCCCATACCCGCATCGGTACAGGTTCACGCCCAGTATGTACGCGACTTCTCTTTTGAAAATCCGGGGGCGCCCCACTCTTTGCGTGCCGGTGCCGGAAACCCCGAAATGGATGTGAACATCGTGCTCGACGCGAACAAGATCACGGATGAAACCAATCCCGATCTGTATGAATCCGCCATCAAGCTCACGGTTAAATCGACGCGCGGCTCTGAGACGCTTTTCATCGCCGAAATCGTTTATGCCGCTCTCGTAACAATCAAGGATATACCGGCGCAACACGTGAAACCCATCCTGTATGTCGAAGTGCCGCAGATGCTCTTCCCGTTTGCGCGGCAGATCGTTGCCAACGCCGTCTCCAGCGGCGGATTTCCGCCACTTTTCCTTAACCCGATCGATTTCCGGACTATGTACGCAAACTCTGTCAAACAGAGTAAAGACGGGGTTGCCGCCTAGGCAGTTTCGGGCCGATTTTTTAGCGATTTTACCTTTTCGCCCCCCGCTTTCTCGGGTAGCATGGTCATACCTGTGTATCACTCTGTGTATGATTCTATAATATCCTTCCAATTCAATGCGTTAGTTCTTGACGCGTTCAATAGTTAAAATTTTAGCGGTTGTTAACCGTTTAGGACCGATAATCAAGAATGGGACAATTGCGCCCAAACGCTTGGTTTGCGTCATAAAAACGGGGGCTTGCTGAAATTTTGCAGAATGCGTTGCTGCTAGGGGTTATGAAAATTTTTACCGCCGGTAAAAAACAACCGTTGCGCCGCGACCCGATTCACGGGAGCGCCCCTGCACGCACGCCGAAATCCAGCCGCATCGCCGGGAATGTCTTTTTCGCGCTGTTCGCTGCCGTTGCCATGGTGGGTGCTGTCGGATACGGGCTTAACACCGTCATGCGCGGACCGATTTCCACCATGTCCGAGGTCACGCGCCGCACCGTCGCGGAAAGCACCGTCGTAACAACATCGCGTCTTGCGATCGTCGGCGCGACCACACAGCAAAGCGATGCCGATTGTGACGGCGACACGATGGTTGAACCATTGCCTTTCCGCACGCCGGGCGCCGGTATGCCCGCACCTGTGGGAGGCGGATATTTGCCGACAGACCTCACGCCTGATCCGCTCGATCCGTGGAACACGGAATACGGCTATTGCGCGTGGGACTCTGGTACAGCCGTATTGCAGCCTGCATGCGGAACCAACCGTCTTGCGGGCGCTCCAGACAACCGCCAATATTCGATCGCCATCATCAGCGCGGGCAAAGACAAAAAATTTCAGACAAGTTGTATTGCGTATGACGGCGCATCACCGAATGCCAAACTGCTTGTACAGACACCGGGCAGCGACGACATCGTGCTTGGCTACACTTACGCAGAAGCAAATGATCTCGGGTCCGGTATGTGGAAGCCCGACCCTGCAGATAATACTACTGCACAAACGCGCAACGCGCTTGAAGGACAAGCCGCCACATTCGGCGACGGCGTAAACCTCAAAGGTAACATCCTCACGGGAGGCGGCCTTCTTCTTCCTGGCGACAACGGTGATGACCTCACGTCCGGCCCCTGTAACTCCGCGAACGACAAACAGATTCGCCGCAACCTTTCCACCAGCCCGCCGACGCTGGAGATATGTGATCTCGAACACGGTCTTGGATGGACGTCTCTTTCGGGAACGTCCGGCAACGGCGGCGCTGGCGGCGGCATGACAGGTACGCTGGTGTCGAACTGGAAGTTTGATGAGTTGTCGGGAACCATCATTACCGACAGCGTTGGGCCCAATAATGGAACGCTTACTGACGGAACGCGCGATACCTTCGATCCCGTCGATGGCAGCGCACTCATATTTAACGGCACGGACGGCTCTGTTGAAATCCCGAACAGCGGCTCTTTGCAGCCCACTGCCCTCACCATTTCGGCCTGGGTGAAACCCGCCGACTGGCAGGATGGCTATGCCAAACTGCTTACAAAGGAATGGGATAACCATAGTCCGCCGACATACAACACCTATGGGCTCGTGCTTCTCACTGGCGGCGAAGTTATCTTCGAGACAGGCCACAACTACGGCGTGAATCATTTGAACAGTTCCCAACGCCTGAAGATTGGACAATGGAACCATATCGTCGCAACATACGATCCCGCTGCATCGGAACGAAACGCAAGGCTTTATATCAACGGTGTGCTCGACGTTACCGACGATCACACCGAAGCCTTGTTCTATGATACCAGCAACACCGGCAATCTCTTTTTCGGTATGAATGCAGGTGGTACTGAGCGTGTAGCGGCCGCGGCTGATGATATCCGCCTGTACAATTATGCCATAGATGCAGATGCCGTAGCCCAGTTGTACCAAACCACAAGAAACCAAACATTGAAAAACGAAACGCCTGCAAGGAAAGGCAGAGTTTTGTCATGGGGCCGTTCGAATTCCGGCACCCTCGGTAACGATGTGTCACTGGGCGACTTCCCGTTTCCTGGCGCGGTGGTAAACGGAAACGATTTTATACAAGTGTCGATGGGCGCCAACAATGGCTGCGGTGTGAAAGCAGGCGGCAGAGTCTGGTGCTGGGGTAGCGATGGCTATGGACAATTGGGCAACGGTCCGGTCATGACAGGAAATGCTGTTGTCCCTGAGCTGGTACAAGAACTGGAAGACGTTGCAAAGGTCGCCACCGGAGGCTTGCACTCCTGCGCGCTGAAGCGTGATGGCACGGTCTGGTGCTGGGGTTCGGGAGCATACGGGAAACTCGGCAACGGCGACACCGCGGACCAACATTTGCCGGTACAGGTGTCCAATGTTGTTGACTTTGTCGATATCGAAGCCGGGTTTTTCAACTCCTGCGGCATTCGACACAACGGTGAAGCATGGTGCTGGGGCCGTGGAAACACGGGCCAGCTAGGCAACGGCACCACCAGCGACAGCAACATACCGGTACAAGTATCCACCATCACCAATTGGGCAAAGCTCACGGTAAACGGCATCCAGGGACAAGTTTGCGGTATTACCAAGGATGGGACCGCTTATTGCTGGGGCGAAGGCACAAACGGCAAGCTGGGCAATGGTGGTACTGGGCAGCAGAACACACCTGTGGCTGTGCTCAAAGATACTGGCAGCGGATCTTGGAGAGACTGGATTGATATAGACTCCGAGCTTCACAACACATGCGGCGTTCGTCGCACGGGGCAGGCTTATTGCTGGGGCGTTGATGCAGACGGGCAAATAGGAAACGGATCGGCAACCAGCACCTACAATAGGCCAGTGGCTGTCTCAACCTATTCCGATTTCAAAAAAATTGCTGTAGGTAGCGGCTCGATTTGCGGTCTGCGAGTAAACGGAGAAGTGGCCTGTTGGGGTGATGACGGCAGTGGAGAGCTCGGCAACGGCCCTGATATCACAGGTGATCAGGCATCGCCTGTTATGACCCCTCTTAAAAATATCATCGATATCGCGGCAGGGTTGGACGCCTTCCTGGCGATATCCGACACGAATGTCAGACCCGTTATAAAAGAACCGGTGGGTACGGGTAAAATAACAAATCTCGATAATGCTGCTTGCGCTATCAAAAGTGACGGCACGGCGTGGTGCTGGGGGCAAGATACAGTTGGACAACTGGGCAACGGTCCTGTCCTGACCGCCAGCAGAACACAGCCCAGTATGGTTACCGACACCGGGCCTTGGGTACGGCTCGGCATTGGAGGTCAGGGAAATGAAAATGTCAATTGCGGCATCAAAAATGATGGTACTGCGTGGTGCTGGGGCGATGATACTGGGGGCGGCTTAGGCAACGGATCGGGCATCACAGGAGCACAATCGAGCCCGACTAAAGTTACAAACGATGGCCCTTGGAGCACAATCTCTTCGGGTGTCGACGGTGCATGTGCGCTCAAAACAGACGGCACGGCATGGTGTTGGGGGCCCGTATCAGGAACCGCTAACTACGATCCTGTGCAAGTTGGCAACGACTACAAATGGAACAAAATTGTCAGAATCAACGGTGGCTTCTGCGGTATTACCACAACGGGCGTTGCCATGTGCCAAGGCTGGGGAGGATCGGGCAGGCTTGGAAACGGACAAACAGTCGCTGCATATTTGCCATTGGCTCCTGTTGCAGAGGCAGGCCCATGGATTGATATCACGACACACTACATGCACACATGTGGAATTAAGGCCGACGGCACGGCGTGGTGCTGGGGACTAGCCGACAATGGACGTCTTGGTAACAACCAGACTTCTGGTAATTATAATACGCCGCAAATGGTCGTTGATATGGGCCCATGGGCTTACGTCTCTCCGGGCGTCACTTCTACGTGCGGAATAAAAACAGATGGCACGCTCTGGTGCTGGGGCGATGGAACCAACGGTATGCTTGGCAATGGTCTCACATCGGGCAATGTGCCCTATCCTGTGCAGATTGTTGGCGGCGGCCAATGGATATCTGTCATAAATGGTCCAGTTACCAATTGCGGTATGAAGGCCGATGAAAGCGTATGGTGCTGGGGATCAGACAGCAACGGGCAACTCGGCAACGGTGTCAGCACAGGCAACAAATCCATACCCGACCGCGTGCTGACACTCCCCGATCCGGATCCGTGGACGGTCAGCGAAGACAATGGCGGGGTAAATCTTCGCTCCGGCGTAGGCGTAGGCGTCGGGACGGCAAGACGTATTTCCGGCACAGGCGCGGCGGGCAACGGTATGCTCTTTGCGACAGCCGGACGCACAAGCATGGCCTCCAGCCTCGGCGTGCACAACATGACTATTGAGTCGGGCGGCGATGCTTATCCGGCACAGCTTTCGTTCAAAGCGGCATCGGTGACGGCAGCGCCAACCGTTGTTATGTCAGGCCTTAGCCATCACTGGAAACTCGATGAAACGTCGGGAACGAGCGTGATGGACTCTGCCACTTCTAATCCTGTGCATGGTACCTACAACGGCACCAGCATATCGTCTGTAGCGGGTATGATGGGAACGGCCATAGATTTCCCCTCGCTTACGGATGTGGAAACGGGCGACATAGATATGCCTTCCGGCGCCAGCATGACGATATCCATGTGGATCAACAACGATGTCGGCGATATGGGCTGGGGCGATGGATGGCGTGAAATGGTCGGCAAAGGCGGCGGCGGCAACAACAATTATTACGTACAGATCGCGCCTAACGATTCCTTTGTTTTCGGCATGGAACAGCCGACAAATACATGGCACGAATACACTTCTACCACACCGCAAATTGTTCAGGGAACGTGGCAGCATCTCACCGTGGCACACACGTTCGGCAACGCCAGCTCCACAAAAATGTGGGTGAACGGCCAGCCTATTGCGGGTAGCTGGGGGTCGAGCGATGGAACGGTTGTACCGCTCAATGACGTGGTAATGCACATAGCCAACGCATTTAGCGGCTCTCTCGACGACATCCGCATGTATAGCCGTATTCTTTCAGATGCCGAGGTGTTGCTACTGTACAATAGCGGCGGGCCCGGCGCCGTCGCGCCGCTGGTGCGCGCCATGGGTCTTAATCCCGCCACCGGTAACTTCACGATCGGCTCGAAAGCGACCAACACAGACGCATGGCTTGACACCACTACAACCGACCTTGAAATCAACAATCAGGGCGATGTCGGCATCGGCACCAACGGCATGCCGCAGGCAAAGCTCGATGTGAATGGCGCCATCAAGGTCGGCAACGATTCCGGCAGCTGCACGGCGGGCAAGGCCGGGGCAATCCGCTGGACAGGTTCGGCATGGCATTACTGCAAAGATAACGTATGGAATGTTTTTAGCGCAGCGAATGCAAGATCCTGGGACGTGCGGCCTAGCAAAGATGCCACGGGTCTGAATCACAGCTGTTATATCTCTGCAGATAGCTCGCTATGGTGCTGGGGTGACAGCGATAACGCCAAACTTGGCGATAACCAGAGCACGACAGACCGGACACAGCCTGTGAAAGTGCATACCAACAGTGCGGCGACAGGCTGGAGCGATTGGGTCAGCGTCGCGACCGGTTGGAATCACACATGCGGCATTCGCATAAACGGCACGGCGTGGTGCTGGGGAGCGCCATGGGATGGGGCACTTGGAGACAATCAAGACTCGACGATCCGTCCGCGTCCGGTGCAAGTCCAGAGCAGCAGTTCCACAACAGGCTGGACGGACTGGGTGCAAATCGGCGCCGGAGAAAACTACACATGCGGGCTTCGCGCGAACGGCACGGCATGGTGCTGGGGCAATAACTCCGATGGACGTGCAGGGAATGGCGTTGCATGGGGGGGTTATAATGTGCGTCCGGTACAGGTGTTGACCGACACGGGTCCTGGCGCATGGTCTGACTGGAAATTCCTCGCTGTGGGTACAAAGCACTCATGCGGCATACGCGCAAACGGTACTGCGTGGTGTTGGGGCCTTGCTTCGGATGGACAGCTAGGCGATGGCCAGACTTCTGCCAACCGCGCATATCCTGTCAGGGTACATGACGACACCACTTCCGCAGGATGGAGTGATTGGATCTTCCTCTCGGCCGGCTGGCACAACACATGCGGCATACGTTCCAACGGCACGGCCTGGTGCTGGGGGGCGGACTCTTATGGCGCGCTGGGCGCAGGGGGAATTGGTGACCGTTCAAGACCCATCCAGGTACAAACAGATACAGGCCCGGGTGGGTGGTCTGATTGGACCATGATAACCCCTGGTGTTGAAAACGGAACCTGTGGCATACGCGCCAACGGCACGGCGTGGTGCTGGGGCCTCAACGATTATGGTGTTGGCGGATACAATGGTACAGGCACTGATAACCGGCCGAGACAGGTGCACAGCAGCAGTTCGTCGACAGGATGGACCGACTGGACATCTATCAGTCGTGGAACAACATACGCATGCGGCGTACGTTCCAACGGCACGGCCTGGTGCTGGGGGGCGCCGTGGGATGGACAGTTGGGTGACGGACAGACCAGCGTCAACAGGCTAAGACCGGTGCAGGTGCAATGATGAAACACATGAACCGCACATCCTTTATAAAGAAAAAGCCGGGCAGCCAATCCGGTAACATCTTCTTCATGTTGTTTGCGTCCGTGGCTCTTGTCGGTGTGCTGACGGTCGGCGCTGGCAACGCGGTGAAAGGTATCGTGTCATCGATGTCCGAGGTCACGCGCAAAACCGTTGCCGAAGAAAAAATGCAGGGCGCTGCGCGTATCTCCATCATGAATTCCACAACAACGCTTGCCAACGAAGGTGACTGCGACACCGATGGTTATGTAGAGCCGCTGGAGTTCCGCGATCCGGGCACGAAACCGCATCCCGTCGGCGGCGGCCTTGTGCCTGAAAATATCGGCGCTGAGATAAGGGACCCCTGGGGCACGGAATACGGCTATTGTGCATGGGATGTCGGCCCGCAAACCGTGTCCGACAACATTGCGGGATGCGGCGGCAATACGGCAAAACGTCTTGATGGTACAAGCAATCCCGGCTCCACGGTGGTAGCCATCATCAGCGCAGGTAAAGACAGAAAATTCTCGACAACCTGTACCAACGACACGGCCGAGGATGTAACTTCGGGCCTGACCGCCTGGTGGCTTATGGATTCAAATTCCGGCACCACTGCTCTCGACAGTGTTGGCAGTAACAACGGAACGCTCTCTGCTAGCGGCGCAACATGGACAGGCGGCGTAAACGGCGGTGCCATATCGTTCGATGGCAGCTTGGAGAATGCCGTGACTGTGCCAAGCAATGCCGTGTTTGATGCTCCGGTGGGCACCTGGTCATTCTGGGCAAGAACAGACGGTTCGTGGGCCACTGATGGCGGAG
>JAPJRC010000015.1 GCA_030824805.1 Micavibrio sp. | reverse complement strand
TCCTTGAACTGGAACTCCGCGAAGGCATGGAAGAGGGGCTTTTGAAAGAAAAAGCGGAATTAGAGCGCATTTTCGTGCCTAAAGGTTTAAAGCTGCTGGAAATGCGTAAAGTCATGCTGGGCTTTGAATTGCTTGAGCCGACCATGACGGAGAAGCAGCGCCACGCATATCACGATGCAAAATTCCGCAACACTTCGATTGTGCAGGAAAATCCGAAGCCCGAACTTCCGCTCGCCGCTTAAGCTTTTAGTGCTTCCTGCAACGCAGGCGGAAGGCCGTATTGCGCGATCATATTGGCGATCTGCCGGTCATTACCACCTGATGTGATGTTTTCGTGAAGAAGGGATACTTCTTGCGATCCATCCCAGTTCGTAACCTCGGCTCCAAAATCCGTGACAAAATACGTACAGCCATTAAGCGTGGCCATCCAGTAAAGCCAGACATCGTCCGCACGCGGGCAAACCTTCATAAATATATCTTCACGAAGCACATCTTCGGCAAAGCATTTAGGCGGATATAGAACACCTCCGGCACCCGTCGCAAAAAGGATGGCTCCTTGCTGCGGTCCCTTAACTTTGTGTTGCCATAGATGATAAGGCTTGGGCTGTCCATGCTGGTCGAAGGTAATTCTGTGCGCCCTGTGGCATATTATTCTTTTATTGTCGGTGTCATACCGGTCGCATAGGGATGTCAGCCATTTGGGCGGATAATAGACATCGTCATCTGCCGTTACAATAAATGCATCTGGGAATATGGCGAGGCAGGGTATGATTTTTTTGTAAGAAGCTGTGTCTTTACATGTACGTATTTCTAATCCTGAAGAAACAAGATCCAGCACTTCCTGCGGGAGCTTGGAATAATCTTCCTCCGCCACCCACAATATTGTTCTGTCTGCCTTTGTATTCTGGGTTAGGAGCGACAGCAGGGTTAAATGCAAAGAATCAAAACGTGGAGGGTAGGATGTAAGAGAAACAATCAATTCCGAAGGCAGGCCGTGCGGGCTTTGATTAAACTTGCCTGCAATTTTTTTGCGTAATTCGGCTGCTGCCCATGCAAGATAGATGCTGCGGATAGGTGCGGCCACGCGGCGGGCAATTCCTGCATAAATTCTATTAAATAGTGCCATTTTGGGAATCGTCCGTATGTTTGCCCTTTATTCGCAGCAAGCTGCTTCTTAAGATAAAATACGGGTTTTATGGACCATAACAAGTCGGATTATCGGGGCAAACATATGTAAATTTTGCCTTTATGGGCCAACAGACATAATTTCACTGGTCAAAACAAAAGGGATTGGGTAAAACAGCCCCCTGTAAAGGTCTTAGGGGTATAGCTCAGTTGGTAGAGCGGCGGTCTCCAAAACCGCAGGCCACAGGTTCGAGCCCTGTTGCCCCTGCCACCAAATCAAGAAATTTTCAGCCAGCTAACTTCATAATGCATGGCTCATATCACAGATATGACGCTAAGATTCAGTGCGCTTTGCTTTTGGCGCGCTTCCAGGAGGCGGCTCGTTTAACACGGCCCAGAACACGCCAAGGTCTTGTATGGCGCTCATAAACTCTTTAAAGCCCACCGGTTTTACCACGTATGCGTTAACGCCCAGCTTGTAACTGCGTATGAGATCGCTTTCTTCTTTGGAGGAAGTGAGCACCACAACAGGCATTGTTTGCAAAGACGTGTCTTTTTTAACTGCTTCGAGCACCTGAAGGCCGTCAACTTTTGGTAATTTAAGATCTAATAATACCACAGCAGGGTTGCCGGGCGCGCGTCCTTCGTAAGCGCCGCGGGCGTGTAGATAATCGAGGGCTTCTTCTCCATCCCTCACAATAACGACTTCATTAACCAGCTGGTTTTTTTCGAATGCCACCAGAGTCAATTCGACATCGCGTGGATTGTCTTCGACAAGCAAAATCGGCTTTAACATTTATACCCTTCCGGCAGGGAGGCTGAAAAAAAACTCCGCCCCCTCATTTTTTTTACTGGTCGCCCATACTCTGCCGCCGTGTCTTGTAACAATTCTTTTCACGTTGGCAAGGCCGATCCCGGTCCCTTCAAACTCTTCCATTTTATGCAATCTTTGGAATACACCAAATAATTTATCGGCATATGCCATGTCAAACCCTATGCCATTATCCTTAATAGAGAAAATATCTTCATTTTCTTCACGTTTATGAGAAATTTCGATCACAGGTTGTGCGGTCGGTCTTGTGTACTTAACGGCATTTGCCAATAAGTTAACAAATACCAGCTTCAGCAATACTGGATCGCCACTCACTTTGGGCATCGGCGACAGCGTCCAACGAATGCGTTCTACGTTTGGTTCCCCGGCTTTAATTTCTTTCAATACATCATCAAGAATCGCGTTCAGATCTATGTCGTGAACTTCCATGGGCAATTTGGCCATGCGTGAGAAGTTAAGCAGGTTATCTACCAATTGCCCAGCAAAACGTCCCGATTCAATAATTGTATCAAGGTAATGCCTGCCGCGTTTGGTTAGGGATTTATACTCGTTTTCTTTCAGGAGTTCCGAATAGCCTACAATGTGACGGAACGGAGCTCTCAAATCATGGGAAACGGTATACGAAAAAGATTCGAGTTCTTTGTTACTTTCTTCCAGCTCTTCCGTAAGGCTGGCCAATTCCTCCGCGCGCTTCAAAACAACGCCAACGACCGAATTGCGCAATTCCACAGCCGCTTCTATTTCACCCGGCATCCATGGCAAGGATTTCAGGTGAACGATCTCTTTCCACGTTTCAAAACTTTTTCGTGGATGTATGCGGCCATCCGCATCTTGCGACTTGCGCGGATCGCCACTCCACTTCACGGTTTGCAACACTTCAGGTCGGAACCAGAGAATATAACTGTTGTGCAATTTTGAAATAGATATAGCGACGACGCCGCTAGCCAAATCCTTGTAGGAAAGAGCATCAGGAAATTCATTTGGCAAAGAGGACGTATCAAATATTTCAAGATTTTTATCGGCTATAAAGTGCACCAATTCGGTGACATCTTTTTCGGAAGGGGTCTTTCCGATTAAAACAACTTTTTCCGGCAGCACGATTGCTGCCCCCGTGGCGGCCATGAGGTTAAGCAGATCATTTTTGTTTCTTTCCAAAACATTGACATAGCTGCTACCGGCCGTCATCAAAGCCAAAAGCCGGGAGTTGATGGCTTTTAAGTTAATTCGTCTACTAAAGTCCGTCGATCTTTCGTATGCAACAATATGCGGTGACAGAAACTGGCCGATAAATTCACAGGCCGTACGCAGGTCAAATGATACCATTTTGGGCGTTGTGTTGTGGCAGGCAATCAATCCCCATAATTTGCCATCGACGATAATAGAAACAGACATAGAAGACCAAGTCTCCATATTCTTCATATATTCTACGTGCACGGGCGAGACGCTTCGCAATGTGGAGAAGGCAAGGTCAAGCGGCTCGCGCCTTTGATTGGCCTGCGCTCTTACCAGAGAAACGGCCTTGTAACCTGCATCAGGAATAATTCTGATGCGATTTAGACGGTATAATTCCCGTGCCTGCGCTGGGATATCGGATCCGGGAAAATGATGGCCTATAAGAGAAGGCAAACGCTCGTCCTGTACATCTTCAGCTACGACTTCGCCGTGCCAGTCAGTGTCAAACCTGTAGACAAGTGCGCGGCCATATCCTGTTAACCGCCGGACTTCACGCGCGGCGACTTCACAAGCCTGTTCAACAGTCTTTGCATTTTGAAGATTGTTGATGAAGGCATGAAGATGCGGATAAAGATCAAAAAAACTGCGTTCGCTTGGCCCGATATCGCGTTCTAGCTCTAGAATGATTACAGATTTATGTAGGTGCGCTAGCACATTATAGAGATTTCCTTTGTACTCTATACGTCTTAAAAACAAAGCAGTCTTTGTTAATGTTTTTTCGTTCAAATCATGCCGAATTTTCTCTGCAATCGTGTTGCCAAAAATATTTTCAAGGGTTGGATTTTCTAGATTTATATTCGAGCTGTATTCAATAATATTATAATTGTTTTCTTCTAGCGCTATAAGCAAACCATGAGGCTGGATACTGCCCGGAATATGGATAGGCTCGCTATTACAGGCCACAAGATCATTTGATATTTCTATTTTTGCCTGCATTCAATCCGCCACAGAGATGGTTTTGTTCAAGGCTTCAAATGTTTTTTTTGCGGCGTCTATAGCTGCGCTGGTGTCGCTTGCAGCATGCAAGTCGAGCAATCGGCAAAAATCCTGCCAATTTTTTCCAATATTTTCCCCATATGAATAGAAGTAGCTGCCGCCCGTAGCTGCTCGAATCTGAAATTTCTCTGCAAGCATGCGGGAGATAATTTGGCCGCCGAGTGTGGATCCCTCCACAACATAAAGCGAACCAAGTAGCGCTGCGATGTTGCCAAATTCAACGTCTGAGTTATCTTTTTTCGGCATATTGATACCAAAATATTCCAGATCACGTTGCAACAGGGGTAGCTTTTGTCTTTCATGGTAAAATAGAAGGCTTTCGTCTTGCAGCCTCGTTAATACATATGGTTCCCATGACAAGTAGAACTTGGTAAGCGACTTCAATTTTTCAATATATTGGCTTACGGATTGCACAGTGCTTATGGCAAAATTTTGCTCGGTTGCATCGTGCAAAGATTGGGTTGCGTCTTTCAATATAAAACGGACAGTACTGCTCATAACTGGCTTGCCTTGATATTGCGGTCTATGGCATCTGCCAAAGCATCTGGTTTGAAGGGCTTCGCGATAAAATCATTCATACCTGCAGCGATACATTGTTCTCTGTGATTGTTGAATGCGTGTGCTGTCATGGCCACTATTGGCAGATTTTTGCCGTTAGGGACTTTTTCTCTGATTTGCCTTGTTGCCTCATATCCGTCCATATCTGGCATTTGAACGTCCATTAAAACCAGATCAACGCGTTCTGAGCTCAATTTATCCAAGGCCTCCTTACCGCTTTGCGCAATTATGCACTCATAACCAAGATCAATAAGGATTTTGTTCGCTACGAATAGGTTGGTGGCATTATCGTCTACTAAAAGCAGCTTTGCCGGGTGCCGTTCCATGACCACTGAGTTGGCATTAGGATTGGTATGGCTTATGACAGCTTTTGTTTTCACAGGAATTTCCAGGATAAAATCCGAGCCTTTCCCAACATCGCTATACACGGAAATGTCGCCCCGCATCATTTTCGCAAGTGATTTACTGATAGACAAGCCCAGACCGGTGCCGCCGAATTTCCGGGCAATGGATGAGTCTGCCTGTGTAAATTTATCGAAAACAGTGGATATCGCTTCCTTCGACATGCCTATTCCCGTGTCTTTGACGCTAATCATGAGAATACAATCTTCTGTGATTCTCTCTTGTCTGATGTGAACGGTAACGCGACCTTCTGTAGTAAATTTTACAGCATTGCTAAGCAAATTCATCACAATCTGCCGTATACGCTGCTCGTCGCCCCACGCATTTATATGATAGGGCCACCCTTCATGTGAAAATATGTGCAAGCCTTTGCGCCGCGCTTCGACGCTTATTACGCTGAGACAATCCCGCATTAACTCGGTGGGATTAAACCAGTCGTTTTGCAATTCTACATGGCCCGATTCAATGCGCGACAAGTCCAGCATATCGTTTATAAGCGTCATAAGCTGGTCTGCGCTAGTTTTAAGCGTGCTGACAAGTTGCTTATTTTTTGTGTCTGTGTTCGTTGCCAGCAGAATGTTAGCAATACCAATTACTGCGTTCATAGGCGTGCGAATTTCGTGTGACATATTGGCTAAGAAATCGCTCTTTGCAGCGCTGGCTTCATGCGCTTTCGCTTCGCTTTCTCTTAAATCGCGCGTAACTTTAGCTCTCTGTATACTTTCCCAGCAGCGATTGGCAATCAATTCTACAAGCTCTATTTCTTCTTCCGTCCAAATTCTAGGAGCGGCGGAATGTACGGCCATAGCAGCTACAAACCGCCCCTTTTTATGAAGCGGAACACATATTACAGACTGAATCTGGGTTTCGCGGTATGCTCATTTATTTTCTACAAGGGGAACATGCGTATCGATATCGTTTACTACATACGGTTTATTATCCCGCATCAATTGCAAGACCTGCGGGCCGAAGTCAGAAAATTTCAGTCTGCCCACGATGCTTTTAATCGTATCGTTACGCACATAGTTTCCGTTTAAATTCATTGTATCTTGATCTTCTTCGACATCGGCGTAAGCACAGCGATCAACGTCAAGATAAAGGCCCAGCATTTCTGCATTGGTAAGAATGATCTCGATAGGATCGATCATTGATCTGACCATGTCGTCGAGACTTAACAGGAAGTGATCGCGTTCTTGTGCAGCTTGCTGAGTATCTTGTAATTTCTGACGTTCTGCTTCTGCCAATATGATAGGAGTGTCTTCGCTGCAGGTGACAAAAATGCCTTCGACTTTTCCGTCTACATTTTTGATAGGGCTATAAGACCATGTAAACCATGCTTTCTCAGGCTGGCCATTGCGTTCAAGAGTTAAAGGTGCTCTTTCGTTCCATGTTGCTTTGCCCTCGTTAAAGACGAATTCCATTTGGGGCTGCAACATCGGCCATACTTCACCCCATACTTCCTTTGTCGGTTTTCCTAGTGCGTAAGGGTGTTTCTTTCCCAATACCGGAATATATGAGTCGTTATATATATTGGTTAGTTCTTTGCCCCAGCGCACTACCATAGGAAAGCGCGAGTTCAAGCATATACTCACGGCGGTAATTGAAGTTTGTGGCCATGTTTCGATTGATCCCACGGGTGTGGTTGACCAATCGAAAGCACGTACGCGTTCCGCCATTTCGCTTTCGCCAAATATGTGATTAGCAGGAGTCTTGGGCACTATAATGCGCTCGTCTGTTTTCATGTAATAAGAAAGCTATATTATATTTAATAAGTAACAAACTGATTTCTAATGTAAAAATTCCATCAGCCGCTTAATACGAAACAAAAGAAAAATCCCCGCTAACATGTTGAATATATTGTTATATGTATAAGGGGGTTATAGAAAATTTCTGAATAGCCTGTCACAACCTCTAATGCTGCTGCTCTCTGTCATCACATTTTAGATTGACAGTCAGGGTGAAGGCTCTTTAAGGTTTTTGTATAAGGATTATCAAAAAATATGTTTCTGATCTGTTGTTGTTAACCATCTCTTTTGCTCCCCGCGCACAGCGCAGCTTGGGAGCTTTCGGTTTTCTACAGCACAGGATACTCCCGCATATACGTTTAAAAGCCGCGGGAAACAGGACAGAAACTTATGATCGTACCATTCCCCAAACAACACACGACCAATTTCATGCCATCACTTGTAAACCGTTCGGTTCTCGACCTAATCGGCAATACGCCGCTCGTCCGCGTTCATAATATCGACACCGGACCTTGCGAACTTTACCTCAAGCTCGAAAGCCAGAATCCAGGCGGTTCCATAAAAGACCGGATCGCCTTGAATATGATCGAGGCTGCGGAAAAAGCAGGAAAAATTAAACCAGGCGATACTCTTGTTGAGGCAACGGCTGGAAATACGGGGCTGGGCCTGACGCTTGTAGCCACCCAGAAGGGATACAAGCTGATACTTGTGATCCCGGACAAGATGAGTCAGGAAAAAATATTCCACATGAAGGCGATGGGCGCAGAGGTCATCATGACGCGCTCAGACGTGCTGCGTGGTCATCCGGATTATTATCAAGATAAAGCCGCGGCAATTGCTGCCAGTATGCCAAATGCTTTCTACGTGAATCAGTTCGAAAACCCTGCCAATCCGGAAACACATGAAAAATTTACAGGGCCCGAAATATGGGAGCAAATGAATCACAATGTCGATGCGATAGTCTGCGGCGTCGGATCCGGTGGGACTTTAACCGGTGTCGGCCGATATATAAAATCCGTTTCATCTAAAACCGAAATGGTTCTGGCGGACCCAAAAGGCTCCATACTTGCACCATATGTCGAACACGGCGTAATGATAGAACCGGGAAGCTGGTTGGTAGAGGGGATAGGCGAGGATTTTATCCCCCAGAACGCAGATCTTGATCTTGTGTCACATGCCTACACGATCAAAGACGATGAAAGTATCAGCACTTCGCAGGAAATCCTTAAAAAAGAGGGAATTCTATGCGGATCTTCCTCGGGAACGCTTATCGCCGCTGCTTTGAAATATTGCCGTGCGCAAACAGAAAAGAAGCGTGTGGTAACTTTTGTTTGCGACAGTGGAAATAAGTATCTTTCCAAAATATACAACCCGTTTTGGTTGAATGACCAGGGGCTATCTTCCAATGTCGTTCCTGCAAACGATCTGCGTGACCTTATTGCACGACCATTGTCGCGCGGCGATGTGGTTTTTGTCTCGGGAAGCGAAACGTTGCAGCAAGTCTATGCAAAAATGAAGCTGTATGATGTATCGCAAGTGCCTGTGCTGGAGAATGATGAGATTGTTGGCCTTATCGACGAGGCCGATGTTCTTATAACCGTCGTAGGAAACCCTGGCGGTTTTGCGGCGACGGCGGGGCAAGTTATGAGCGACAAGCTTGTTACCATAGAGGTCGACAAACCTATTACCGATCTTCTACCTATTTTTGAAAAGGGCAGGGTGGCCGCTGTTACGGCTGGCGGGAAGTTCCTTGGTCTGATCACGGCCATCGATTTTCTCAATCATCTACGTAAAACAACAGGAAAAGCATAATAATGACTCTCGATACTAAAAAACATTACAGGTTTGACACCAACGCTATTCATGCGGGGCAATATCCCGATCCGACCACCGGAGCTGTCATCACGCCGATTTATGCAACCTCGACATATATTCAGGAAGCGCCCGGTGTACATAAAGGTTTGGATTATGGGCGCAGCCACAATCCGACACGCTTTGCTTTTGAACGCGCCATAGCCGCATTGGAAGAAGGAACGGCAGGCTTTGCTTTTTCGTCCGGTCTTGCGGCAATAGGGGCTATTCTTGATACGCTTGACCATGGTTCGCAAATTATCGCTATGGATGATCTATACGGAGGAAGCTTCCGTCTCTTCGAACGCGTGCGCAAACATTCGGCAGGCTTGCAGGTAAAATATGTCGATCTTTCAGACCTGAAATTGCTTGAGGCTGCAATAACAAGTGAAACAAAACTTATCTGGCTTGAAACGCCGACGAACCCGCTTCTTAAACTTGCGGATATTGCGGAGATCGCAAAATTGGCCAAGAAGCACAATATCATTCTCGCCGTAGATAATACGTTTGCCTCGCCTTACATACAAAAACCCCTCACGCTGGGCGCTGATATTGTCGTTCATTCCGCAACGAAATATATCAACGGGCACTCTGATATTATTGGCGGCGTAGCTGTGACAAACCGTAGTGACTTGGCTGAAAAGATCGGGTTCGTACAGAACGCGGTGGGCAGCATTGCGGGGCCTTTTGATTCTTTTCTTATGCATCGTGGTTTGAAAACCCTCGGCATCCGTATGGAAAGGCATAGCAACAATGCGCTTAAACTTGCATCATGGCTTGAAAAGCAGAGCGGTATAGAAAAAGTTATATATCCTGGCTTGGAAAGCCACCCGCAACATGAGCTTGCAAAAAAACAAATGAAAACCGGCTACGGCGGTATGATTACAATTGTTGTTGAAGGCGGTTTGGAAAGGGCGACCAAATTCCTTAAAACAACGCGCGTATTCACTTTGGCAGAGAGTCTTGGCGGCATTGAAAGCCTGATCGAACATCCCGCCATCATGACACATGCAACAATCCCGCCGGAGACCAGAAAGTCTTTGGGAATAGTTGAAGGCCTAATCCGGCTATCTGTAGGCATTGAAAATATTGAAGATCTTCAGGCAGATTTACAGGAAGCCCTGCTGGCAAAATAATGATTGACGTTGAGGGCATCTTTACTGTTTTATGTACAGCGAAGATGCCTTCCGCGGGATTTGAAGCTGCTTGCTACCGCGTTAACAAAAGCTAAATTGCCGTTAGGTTTATCCTGCGGTTTAACTGTCAGGAGTGTATAATGAAGCCTAATAGCTATTATTTCCCAAATATATCCGCACCGGTTTTTTGCTATATCATTCATGATATGCAAATGCGCATTCCGGCATAATTTTCCTTTCCACATAATTCTCATTTTTTGGAGCGTATAATGACGCATACATTGCATGACCGTTTTAAATCTCTCGTAGGCACTTATGAGCCTGCGCCAGTTGTAACCGATGTTGCTTTCCCTTTGCCGGATGGCCTTGAAGGTGCAGAGGCCGCCTTTCGCGGAGACATTGAAGTCGATATTTATGCACGCCCGCACAACCCTACTGTATCTGCGTTGACCAGCACGCTAAACAAATTTGAAGGCGGTGTAGGCGCTGTGGCCTATGCTTCCGGCCAGGCTGCCGTGCGTAATGTTATTCAGCTTCTTACCGCGCAAGACACCGAGATTGTGGTGGCCAGTCACGTCTTTGGCGGGACAAACGCCATTCATTCCGGCCTTCTTTCGCGTTTCGGGGTTACTTTTAAATGGGCGGATGCAACAGATCCTGCAAGTTTTGAAGCGCAGATAACAGATAAAACGCGCGCTTTCTTTTTTGAAGGCGTTGCAAATCCCGCAAGTGATGTCGCAGACTTTAAAGGATTAAAGGAAGTGGCTTCGAAATATAATATTCCGGTGGTTGTTGACAACACAACGGCTCCTTTGATTTTGAGGCCTATTGAACACGGGGCTGATATTGTTGTGTATTCTGCAACAAAATACATTAACGGCAAAGGCAACGCCGCTGCAGGCATTGCAATAGATGCAGGCAAATTCAATTGGGAAAATGACAGGCGCTACCCGGTCCTTTCAGCTTCTGTTGGTGGCGCGCCGTCTGTTGCTGAGAGATTTAAAGAGCGCGCCTTCGTTAAGGCGTTACAGTCGCAATTGACGGTTGATGGCTCTATATTGGCACCGGAAAAGGCAGACATCATACACCGGAATTTTTATTCCCTGCCCGGGCGGCTTCAGGGACATATTGGGGCTACCAAAAAAATTGCCGAATTCCTGTCAGCGCATCCTGCGGTGGATGTTGTAAGATACGCTGGACTGGAAACGGACCCCAATCATGAGCGCGCAAAATTGTATTTACCTGACGGGGTGGCGGGGCCCATCCTTGTTACACTAAAAGGCGGACTTCCTGCAGCCGCACATGTCATTGACAAGGTTAGTGATCATTTCCTGCATGCTGTTAACATTGGGGATGCTGGCAAGAATTTAATTTCACATCCCGCAACAACCACGCACAGGCAATTGTCGGACGAGCAGAGAAAAGCCATCGGCATAGAACAGGGAAGCCTTAGAATTTCGCTTTCTGCAGGGGATGCTGATAAAACTTTGGAAAGTTTGGCCCGGGCGTTGGCGCATGCGCCCCGTTAATGAGAGTAATTGCCATAAATTTATGCTTTTGCCTCCATAATAGATTGAAATACTAGAGTTCCTAAGCTACTAATTTACAATAAAATTAGCAGGTTAAGGACATGGTCAACTCGGCAGTCAGCGTTCAAGGAATTATTCTTAAGCTTCAGAATTACTGGGCGGAGCAGGGGTGCACTATTCTGCAACCTTATGACATGAATGTCGGCGCCGGGACATCGCACCCCGCGACCACTTTGCGCGCGCTTGGCCCTGACAAAATCTGGAATTGCGCATATGTGCAGCCGTCGCGCCGCCCAAAAGATGGACGCTATGGCGAAAACCCCAATCGCCTGCAGCATTACTACCAGTTCCAGGTTCTTATGAAGCCGTCGCCGGATAATATTCTGGAGCTATATCTAAACAGCCTGAAGACTCTCGGCCTTGATTTAAACAAACATGACATACGCTTTGTCGAAGATGACTGGGAAAACCCCACGCTGGGCGCATGGGGGCTAGGCTGGGAGGTATGGTGCGACGGTATGGAAGTAACGCAATTCACTTATTTCCAGCAGGTGGGCGGTATTGATTGCAATCCGGTACCGGCAGAAATCACTTATGGTATCGAACGCCTTGCGATGTATCTTCAAGGGCTCGAGAATGTTTATGATCTGGACTTCAACGGCGTGCCGCGTGACAAAGGTGGAAAGACATATGGCGATGTGTTTCTGCGCAACGAAGTTGAACAGTCCGCGTACAACTTCGAACATTCCAACACAGACGAACTCTTCCACCGCTTTGCCGCCTGCGAAGCGGAGAGCCAGAAGCTGATAGACGCAGGTCTGGCTCTTCCTGCGTATGACCAGATGCTGCTATCCGGACATACTTTTAACTTGCTGGACGCACGCGGGGTTATATCCGTTGTCGAAAGGGCAAGTTACATAGGGCGGGTTCGAAACCTCGCACGCCAATGCTGCGAACTTTGGGTTAAAAATTCAGCAAGCGCTAACGTATAGAGAATAAAATGGCCGAATTCTTTTTAGAACTTTTTTCCGAAGAAATTCCCGCCCGCTTTCAAAAGCAGGCTATGGAAGATTTGCGCAAACTTTTTACCGAAGGTCTTTCCGCACAAAATCTGGAGTTCGGGGAAGTTAAAACATTTGTAACCGCAAGACGTCTGGGACTGGTTGTAGAAGGCCTGCCGGTGGAAAGTGCGCCGAGAGAAGAAGAACGCAAGGGACCGAAAGTTGGAGCGCCCGAAGCTGCCGTGAGCGGATTCTTAAAGAGTGCAGGCTTAACGTCCCTTGATCAATGCAAGCAGATAGAAACACCGAAAGGAAACTTTTGGATAGCTGTGACAAAAGTGCCTGCGCAGAAAACAGAAATTGTACTGCCGCAAATACTTTGGAATGTTCTTCATAACTTTCCATGGAAAAAAAGCCAGAACTGGGCGGAAGGGTCATTCAGATGGGTCCGCCCATTGCGCTCGATCATAGCCATATTTGATGGAAAAATTCTGCCCTACTATGTGTATCTAGGCGATGGTTCGACGGGTACGCCCGCCTCAATGAATCACATTGATAACTTTGATAATGCTAAAGCCCACTCCTGTATAAAAATATCAAATGTAACCGAGGGTCATAGATTTATGAGTTCGGGCAAAATAACCGTAGAAAGTTATAATGATTATGTGCAGAAAATGCTGGCTGCGAAAGTCCTGATCGACCGGGACGAGAGAAAGAAAAAGATAAGAGAATCGGCGCAGAAAATTCTTTCTGCAAAAAATACTTTTTTGAAAGATGATGAGGGGCTTCTTGAAGAAGTGTCCGGTTTGACGGAATGGCCGGTCCCCCTGATCGGGAACATCGATCAACAGTTTATGGAAGTGCCGCCCGAGGTTCTTATCACCACAATGCGTAACAACCAGAAATATTTTAGCGTTGTTGATGCGGAAGGCGCCATGCAACCTTCGTTCATTATCACGGCCAACCTTGAAACGGCAGACAATGGGGCGGCTATCATAGCGGGGAATGAACGGGTTTTGCGCGCGCGCTTTTCCGATGCAAAATTCTTTTGGGATCTGGACCGTAAAGAAACGCTGGAAAGCCGTCTTACACAGTTATCATCGATTGTTTTCCATGCGAAGCTTGGCTCCATGGCCGAAAAAGTAACGAGATTGGAATATCTTTCCACTGGCCTTGGAAAACTTCTTTCCGGTCACGCCGAAATCGCAAAAAAAGAAACCGAAATTAAAAGAGCAAGCTTGCTGGCAAAAGCGGATCTTGTGACAGGCATGGTTGGCGAATTCCCTGAACTGCAAGGCATTATGGGCGGCTATTATGCACAGCATGATGGTGAAACCAAGGATGTCGCAACCGCGGTTAAGGAGCATTATTCGCCGCTAGGCCCTGGTGATACGTGCCCCACCGCGCCTGTATCTATTATCGTAGCAATGGCTGATAAAATTGATGTGCTTGTAGGATTTTTCTCGATAGACGAAAAGCCTACGGGCAGCAAAGATCCTTATGCTTTGCGCAGAGCTGCTCTTGGAATTTTGCGTCTGATTATAGAGAACGGCTTGCGTTTCAATATTAAGGATGCGCTCAAGCTCGGATACCAGGCCTACCAGCAAAAGTCCGAAAACGCCGCTCAGAAATTCCTGCCGGAAGAAAAGGTTCTGGACGACCTTATCCTGTTTTTTGCAGACCGTCTGAAGGCAATGTTGCGTGAGAAGAACATGCGGCATGACATTATTGACTCCGTCTTCACGAATAACATCACCGATATTGCTGGTCAGATAGAAAAGCTTGAAGCCCTGCAAAAAACCCTTTTAACCGAAGAGGGGCAGGCCGTCGTCGCGTTATACAACCGCGCGGCAAACATTTTAAGAATTGAAGAAAAAAAGGATAAGAAATCCTATAGCGCTGCAGACCTCAACGAAAAGCTTTTGGTCGAAACCGAAGAGAAAGAGTTGCAGGGCACTTTGGTTAGAGTATTGCCCTCTATGAAATCGGCTATCGCATCCGAAGACTACCAGAAGGCCATGACATTATTGGTTTCATTGCGTGGACCGGTCTATTCATTCTTCGATAAAATAACAGTGAATGCGGAGTCACCCGACATGCGCGCCAACAGGCTTACGCTTATCAGCCAGCTGCGTGACGCCGTGCACGAGATAGCCGACTTCTCCTTGTTGGAAGGCGCCGGTAAATAAAATTACCGCCCGAAGTTATCAGAAGGGCTTTGCGTATTTTTCGACCTTCTTTTGCAGATCATTCGGATCGAAGGGCTTTGCAATATAGTCATCCATTCCAGCGTCTAGGCAACGGTCTCTATCCTGCTCGCGCGCATGCGCCGTCATCGCTATAATAGGGGTACGGGCAAGCGCTTTTTGATTTTCTATAGACCTGATACGCCGGGTTGTTTCCAGACCATCCAGATCAGGCATCTGGACATCCATGAGGATGACATCGTAACGGCCTTCGGAAAACTTTCTTAAAGCTTCGTATCCGTTGTGGGCCGTTTCAAAGTTGAACCCAAACTGCTTAAGCATAGTTGTTGCCACAAGGATATTGGGCTCATAATCCTCAACCAGAAGTACATTCTTTCTCTCGCTTAAGGGTTCTGCGGCACTAGGACTTGAAATTATGAGGGGAATATCCGGCCCTTGGCCATTTTCAAAAGGAATTGTAACGATAAAACTTGTGCCAACATTGATCTGGCTTTGAACTTCGATCGTTCCGTTCATGCGTTCAACCAGTGCTTTGGTTATGGCGAGGCCAAGGCCCGATCCTCCATATTTGCGCGTAATGGAAGAATCCGCTTGGCTGAATTTTTCAAAAATACTGTCCAGTTTGTCTGCCGGAATGCCAATACCGGTGTCCTTTATTTGAAAACGAATGTCTGTAGTGTTTTTACCCTCTTGCGGTTTACCGGAAATATCAATCTCAATTCTGCCGTTTTCCGTGAATTTCGTGGCGTTTGATATTATATTGACGAGAACTTGGTGAATGCGCAGAGGATCGCCTATAAAGTTACCTTTTAGATCCGGTGCGCAGTTAACATACAGGTCTAACTTCTTCTCGCGAATACGAACGTTGGTCAGGCTTATGATCTTTTCCAACTCTGCGCCTAAATTAAATTCAATATTTTCAATTTGCAAAAGGCCGGCTTCGATTTTTGTGAAATCGAGCAGATCGTTAATAAGATCCATAAGATTATCCGCACTTAATTTCAGTGTCTGGATCAATTTTATAGAGGCTTCAGGCATGGATGGCATGCTTGATAAAAGATTTGCTATGCCAATAACGGCATTCATAGGCGTTCTAAGTTCATGGCTCATATTGGCAAGGAATTCATCTTTCTTGCGATTTGATTCATTAAGCGCTTCCTCTGCCTTAATGCGGAAGGATATATCTCTTGAAGTCTTAGATGCCCCAATGATGTTTCCTGCGCTGTCAAAAATGGGGGATACGGTAAGCGACACGGGTACCAACTCACCTGATTTGTGGCGGCGTAATGTTTCGTAATGGTCAACGCGCTTGCCGTCCTTCAACGTGGTCAGAATTGTATCTTCTTCGTGCAACCTCTCCGGTGGTATAATAACCGTAATGTGTTTTCCAACCACTTCTTCGGCCGTATATCCGAATATACGCTCGGCAGCCTTGTTCCACGATGTAATGAAACCGTTCAGATCTTTACTGATGATCGCATCATCGGAAGATTCGATAATAGCGGCCAGATAGGCGCTTTCCCTTTCTGCGAGTTTTATCATTGTAATATCACGCGCTATTTTAGATGCGCCAATTACCACACCTTCACTGTTGCGTATGGGGGAAACGGTTACGGATATATCTACAAGCGATCCTTTTTTGGTTCGGCGCAAGGTTTCAAAATGCGTTACGCGCTTTCCCTGCCTTATCATTCCCAGGATATATTCCTCTTCAGGAAATTTATCATGCGGAATAATGATGCTTATGTGTCTGCCTATCGCTTCTTCGGCAGTGTATCCAAAAATGCGTTCGGCAGAAGAATTCCAGGTTCTTATGTTCCCATTAAGGTCCTTGCTGACGATTGCATCGTCGGAAGACTCGATAATGGCCGCAAGGTAGGATTGCGCCTCATCACTGTTCGTATGGTTGTTATTTTTGTCCATGATCACTCTTGCACACAGATTCTACGCGGCATTTATATGCGGTTTGATGTTTGAAAGAAGCTCAGAGAACTGTTTTAAGTTTACGGGCTTTACAAGATGGTGGTTAAACCCTGCATCAAAAGCTTCCATGCGATCCTTCTGCTGCCCCCAGCCGGTTTGCGCTATGAATATGGTATGCTCCAAAGCGGGATCTTTTTTCAACTGGCGGCATAGATCATAACCATTCATATCGGGGAGGCCGATATCCAGAACCACAACATCAAGCTTCGAACGACCGGCAATAGCCAAGGCATCAGCCGCCGTGTGGGCCATAACAGGCGCATGTCCAATCAGTTCGAGCATCCATGCGATTGTCTGTGCGGAAGGGATATTGTCATCAACAACCATGATAGAAAGAGGGGTATTGTTTGTAAAAGAAGGAGAAGCCGTCGAGCTTTTTTCAACTGCAGGCGAATCGGAGCGCGGAATTATCAGCGTGAATCTGCTACCATGTCCAAGGCCGGCGCTTTCCGCGCTTATACTGCCCTCGTGCATATCAACCAATTTTTTTACCAGGGAAAGTCCTATTCCTAAACCCCCTTTGGCCATATCGGCTTGATTACCAACTTGTGTGAACATATCGAAAATATGTGGTAATTTTGTATTCTCTATACCAACGCCGTTGTCCGTAATTGTAAGTATCGCATGTCCTTCACTGACACTAAGATCGACATCTATCCGGCCGCCAACAGGCGTATATTTTGCAGCGTTGTTTAAAAGATTGCTTATAATTTGCGCAAGCCGTGTGGGATCGGCATTAACCCATATATCATTATCGGGGATGTGCATGTGAATGTTATGCCCCAAATCCTCAATAAGTTTTTTGCAGCTTTCCAGCGCAGATTGTACGGCGCTTTGCATTGTAATTTTCTCGCGCCGCAATTCTATTTTACCTTTGCTGATACGCGATACATCAAGAAGATCGTCAATAAGCCGTACGAGATGTGTCAGCTGGCGATCCATAATGGAAAGCACATCGGTCGACTTTGCTGTTTCAGGTGAAAGGTTTAATATTTCAAGCCCATTGCGGATAGGCGCGAGCGGGTTTCTAAGTTCGTGTGCTAACGTTGCCAGAAACTCATCTTTGCGGCGATCGGCTTCTTCAAGCTGGTCTCTATGCATCTCAAGGAGTCTTTGCTGTCTGCGCAGGTCAAAAAAAACATTTGCTTTGCTGCGCAGGACATCGGGTTCCAATGGTTTGTGCAGGAAATCAACGGCACCTGCTTCATACCCTCTGAAACGGCGTGATGTATCGGTGCTGCCGGCAGTAAGAAAAATAATAGGAACCTTCTTGGTTCTTTCCATTCCGCGCATCAATTCGGCCAGTTCAAAGCCATTCATATCCGGCATTTGTACATCCAGAAGCGCCAATGCAACATCATGCTCGAGAAGTAATTCAAGCGCCTGTGTGCCATTCTTTGCTTTCAAAAGTACAAGATCTTCGCGGCGCAACAAAGCATCCAAAGAGAGCAAATTCTCTTCGAGGTCATCCACCAACAGAAATTTTACGGGGCCGGGCAAATTATCACTCATTATACTACGCCTTTTTGTAAGAAATCGGCTATCTCGCTTAAGCCCATAACATTTGCTTCCGGGCAGGATTTTAATGCCGCTGCAGGCATGAAGGGGGCATAGGCCTGTGCCGGATTTTGAACAACAGATACACCGCCAACATCTGCTATTGCCTTCAGACCATTGGCGCCGTCTGCGTTTGCGCCGGTCAGTATGATGCCTGCAAGCCTGCTTCCGTATACATCGGCAGCACTCTCAAAGAGAACATCGATCGAAGGTCTGGAAAACAAAACAGGATCTTCTACAGATAAAGATATGACGCCGTTGGTTTCTATAAGCATGTGGTAGTCAGGCGGCGCAAAATATATAGTGCCGGCATCTATGGGTTCTTTGTCTTCGGCTTCGCGTACAGGCACTTTGCATTTCTCTTGCATAAGGTTTGCCAACACGCTTTTCCGGTCGGGAGGCACATGCACGACAACCAAAATGGGAATTGTATAATCCGCAGGCAAAGTAGGAAGAAGGGCGGAAAGGCTCTCTACCGCGCCTGCAGAAGCTCCTATCACGATGGCATCGAACATGGCGGTCATAACGCTGTCCCGCTTCTTTGATATATTTTGTCTTCGCGTGAAAAATCATCGAAGGCAGATGCGTGTTGAGAAAAACGTAGCGTTTCTTTTGTGCCCAGGCCCAGGAAACCTTTTCTAATGAGGGAGTTTTTAAATAGACCAACCGCTCTGTCCTGAAGGGCCTTGTCAAAGTATATGAGGACATTGCGGCAGGATATCAAATGCATTTCACCAAAAACAGCATCGGTAACAAGGCTGTGATCCGAAAAAACCACTTTATCGCGGAGTGCTTTATCAAAATGCGCAGCACCATAAGCTGCGGTGTAGTAATCCGACAAAGAAGATTTTCCGCCTGATAGCTGATAATTGCTGCTGAAAAGCTGCATGCGTGTCAATTCGTATACACCCGCTTCGGCTTTTTGTAACGCCTCCGGATTTATATCCGTGGCATAAAACATGGTCCGGTCGGCAATACCTTCTTCCTGAAACATAATTGCAAAGGAATAAAGTTCTTCACCGCTGCTGCATCCCGCTATCCAAACCTTGAGGGAGGGGTAAGTTTTCAGATGCGGTATAACTTTCTCCCGGATCGCTTTGAAATAATGGGGATCGCGAAAGAGCTCGCTTACCTGAACGGTAAGAAACGAAAGAAGCTGCGGCAGTATTTCCGGCTCGTGCATGACCCGGTCTTGCAACTGGGATATGCTGCTACAGCCAAACGTTATCTTGGCCTGTGTAAGGCGCCGTTTTATCGAGGCCATGGAATACCCACGAAAATCATAGTGATATTGCTGGAAAATCGCTTCCAGCAATAGCCGTATTTCTATGTCTTCGACCTTATGCTGCATTATCTTGGCATCCATACGCGCACGAGTGAAAGCAGCTTTTCTACATCCAGAGGCTTGGCCATGTAGTCGTTTGCCCCGGCATCAAGACAACGCTCTTGGTCATCTTTCATGGCCTTTGCGGTCAGCATGATAATGGGAAGTTTTTTCAGGTTTTTTTGCTTCCTGATTTCTCTTGTGGCCGTAAGCCCGTCCATAACCGGCATCATCACATCCATCAGGACAAGATCTATTTTCTGCGATGGGTTGTCGTTTGCCTGGGCAATAGCAGACAATGCCTCTTGTCCGTTGCGGGCTATTTCCACGATCGCACCGCGAGGTTCAAGAATGTTGGTAAGGGAATAGACATTCCGTACGTCATCCTCCACCACGAGAATTCTACGTCCTTCCAAAACGGCATCGCGGTTACGGGCCTGTTGCAGCATCTTTTGTTGTTCTACTGGAAGTTCTGATACGACCTGGTGGAGGAAGAGGGTAACTTCATCCAGCAGGCGTTCCGGCGACTTCGCGCCTTTGATGATAATGGATTTCGAATAGCGGCGGAGCTTTTGCTCTTCATCCGCTGAGAGATCGCGCCCAGTGTATACTATAACCGGCGGGAAGGCATAAGTGTCCTCCTGGCTTAGAGTTTCAAGCAGCGTGTAACCGCTTGCATCCGGAAGACTAAGATCAAGGATCATGCAATCGTAAGTATTCTCTTTCAGACGCTCCAGACATTCTGTGGCTGTTGCAACGCCTACAATATCAACATCCTTGGAGCCGAGAAGGCGGCTTACACTTTCTCTTTGTATTTTATCGTCTTCAACGAGTAGAACACGATGCATTTTTTGAAGCATACGGTGTTCCATCTGCAGGAAAACATCGAAAATTTCTTCACGTTTAACGGGCTTAAGCATATACCCTACAGCTCCGAGAGAAAGAGCTGTTTGTGTGTAATCATCCGCCGATACAACGTGTACCGGAATGTGCCGTGTGTGCGTGTTGCGCTTGAGGCGGTCAAGTACGGAAAGGCCGGAGTTATCGGGCAGGCCTACATCCAGAAGGACAGCACTAGGCAAATATTGTTTTGCAATAGTGAGACCTTCTTCGGCGGTGTTGGCCACCAAGCACAGGAAGTTGAGTTCATGTGCCAGATCAAATAGGATTTTAGCAAATGACTGATCATCTTCGATAACAAGAATGCTGCGTGAATTGGATGTCACACGTTCTCTATCGTCCTCGAACATAGCACCACGCACAGGTGCTTCCTGCCTTGCTTTGGAATTATCATGCATGCTTCTTTCAGTAGCATCGTCACTTATATAAGCTTGCGTCTGAACGATCCGTGGCTGTACAGCGTCCTCGCTATATATCTGGGGGAGCGTGATGGTAAAGGTGCTGCCCTTGCCGGCCTCGCTTGCCAAGCTGATCGATCCTCCAAGCAATCGGGTAAGTTCGCGGGAGATCGAAAGCCCCAGGCCAGTCCCGCCGTATTTACGACTTATGGTGCTGTCAGCCTGTCGGAATGCCTCAAAAATTGCCTGCTGTTGTTCCGGTACGATGCCCACACCCGTATCAGTTACGGCGAAGGAAACGTTATTGCCTTTACGGCCTATGCTAAGAGTTACCGATCCGCTTTCCGTGAATTTAAAGGCGTTTGAAAGCAGATTTTTCAAAACCTGTTCCAGGCGCTGGCGATCTGTTTCAATTGTTTCCGGGCACCCTTCTTCTGCGACTATTTTAAATTCGAGATTTTTTTCACGCGATAAAGGTTTGAATATAGCATTCAGATCATCTCCAAGACGCGAAACACGTACCGTTTCCGCTTTTATATCCATATGGCCGGCTTCAATCTTGGAAAGATCAAGAATATCATTGATGAGCGTCAGGAGGTCATTGCCTGCAGATTGGATTGTCTGTGCGAATTTAACCTGCTCTTCCGTAAGGTTCCCTTGCGTATTGTCGGCAAGAAGCTTGGCAAGAATAAGCGACGAATTAAGCGGGGTACGCAATTCATGACTCATATTTGCCAGGAAATCCGATTTGTACTGGCTTGCCTGTTCCAATTGGCGTGCTTTGGTCAAAACGTCAACATTGATGCGCTCCAGATCCTCTTTCTGGTTCTCAAGCTGCTGGGTCTGTTCTTCCAGCTGGGTGTTGCTTTGCTCCAGCTCTATCTGTTGCTGTTCCAGACGCGCCTGCGATTCTTTTAGGGCACGGCTTTGCTCCTCAAGTTCCTCGTTGGATACACGCAATTCTTCGCTTTGGGCTTGCAACTCTTCAGCCTGACGTTGCGTTTCTTCCAGAAGATTTTGCAGATGGGCACGATAATCGGCGGCGCGCACAGCCACGCCTATGGCTTCGGTCGCTTCTTTCAAAAGTTGTAATGTCGCTTCGCTGTAATTGTCGTGAAAACCTATTTCGATCACAGCGTTAACGGACTGGTCTATGGAAGCCGGCGCAATGATGAGATGACGCGGCTTGTCTTGTCCAAGTGATGAGCCGTAGGTCAGATAACCATCCGGCACATCGTGCACAGTGAATGTTTTATTGTCTTTTGCAGCTTGGCCCAAAAGACCGTCTTCCAGTGTAAATTTATCCGGCAGATTGTTTGCCGCAGGAACGCCATAACTTGCAACGCGTTTAAAGCTGTTGCCGTTACGCACAAAGAAAACCCCGACATGTGCCCCGATATAATCGGACAGGAATTTCAAAACATTATCGCCCAGCTGTTCAACACGAAGATCACCAAGCATTGCAGATCCTAATCCGACCTGGCCAAGTTGCAGCCAATCCTGATGTTTGCGCATAACCAGTGCACGATTTAGCAGGAATGCGACAATAATAGATAAAATCGCACCTGAAATGGCCGCGAGCAAGCCGCTGACAATCGCTGTACGGTAGGCGCGCTCCATTTCTTCAATAGCTTGTACGCGTCTTATGCGCTCCTGTTCCTGGAACCGGGCGATTTCTTCACGAATATTGTCCATCGCTTCTTTGCCGCGATCGGATTTGACGACGTCGAGTGCAGCATTGAAACCTTGGTTCTGACGGAGTTCGATGGTTTCCGCAAGTTCGCGGAATTTGTATTCTACATTCTGCCGGATGGTTTTAATGGAATCCTGCTGATATTGGATGTTTTTGGTCAGCTTTTCGAGATCATCCATCCGCTGTTTGATCAGATCGAGTGCTGTGTTGTAGGGAACGAGATAGTTTTTATCGCCGGTCAGGATAAAACCCCTTTGTCCGGTCTCCGCATCTTTGATGGTTGATAAAATGCTGTTCAAAGCCAAGAGAGTGTTATGCGTGGAGGCCACAAGTTCCGAATTGCGCTTGAGCGTGGAAGTATTCGAATATGCAATAAAGCCGCTTGCCGCGAAAAAAAGAAGGACAGCGATAAGGCCCAAAAACAATGGAACACGGGTCAGCTCTTTGCGATTTTGCGCGCTGTTCGGCATTTCTTTTTATCCCTTGAATAAGTAAAATAAATTGATAGCAGCAATAACACTAAGAAGATATCCTAATGTAATGAAAAATCTATGTTTTTTTGACTTTAACCGCTGCCTCCTAAAAAAGAAAATATTGGAACTTTTATTATCCTCGTTTGTTAGTGCCCAATGGCCATTCGCAAAAAAGATCTGCCCTTGCATGAAATTCGAAGGTTTTTAGAGCCTGGTCCGATTGTTCTGGTCAGTTCAGCCTATAAAAATGAAACCAATATTATGACCATGGGCTGGTTTACGGTTATGGAATTTCAGCCCTCTCTGATTGGTTGTATCATCGCCGGAGGCAATCATTCCTTTGATCTGATACGCAAAAGCAAGGAATGCGTTATCAATATCCCGGAGGTTTCCTTGCTGGATACGCTGGTGGCTATAGGAAATTCCGATGGTGATAAAATCGATAAGTTTAAGGAGTTTGGATTAACGAAATCTCCGTCAAAAAACGTAAAGGCGCCATCCATTGCCGAATGCTATGCAAATTTTGAATGCAAACTTTATGATGGCAAGCTGATAGACGAATACAATTTTTTCATTTTCGAAGTGGTACGCGCCCGCACGGCGATACGTCCGAAATATCCAAAAACGGTACATTATCGCGGTGAGGGAATCTTTATGGTCTCCGGCGACCATGTTTCTCGCCGGAGAGATTTTAAACCCGATAGGCTTTAAAGTGTGACGGCCTTGATTGCGTCTGGCGTGATACGAGGTTCCACAGATTGATAATCTTCCAATGGCAGCTGGTCAAGGCGGAGTTGTTTTCCTTCAGCGATCCTCACAACGCGGCCCGTAACATGGTGTGCCTCTCGGAACGGTATGTTCAGGTTGATAACCAGCCAGTCGGCCAGACGGGTGGCTGTCGAGAAGCCGCTCACCGCATCTTCGCGCAATCTGGCCTCGTTGACCTTCATACCCTCGATCATGCCGTTCATGGCTTTCAGGCACAGTACCAGCGTATCGAATGAATCGAACGTCGATTCCTTGTCTTCCTGCATATCCTTGTTGTAGGTCATGGGCAGCGCCTTCATAACCGTCAGCATCTGGATCAGGCGTCCGTTCACACGGCCCGTCTTGCCGCGCACGAGTTCCGCCGCATCTGCGTTTTTCTTCTGCGGCATAATGGAAGAACCCGATGTGTAATCATCAGACAGACGCACATAACCGAACTGTGCCGAAGACCAGAGGATCAATTCTTCCGCAAGGCGCGAGAGATGCGTCATGCAGATGCTGGCGTCGGACATGAATTCCAGAACGAAATCGCGGCTTCCCACAGCGTCCATGGTGTTGCTCATCGGACCAGTAAAGCCAAGCGCTTTTGCTGTCATCTCGCGGTCAATAGGGAAGGGGCTTCCGGCAAGAGCGGCCGCGCCCAACGGGCATTCGTTCATACGTTTCTGTGCATCGAGAAAGCGGTTTTTGTCGCGGGAGAGCATCTGTATATAAGCGTCCAGATGTTTGCCCATTGTAACAGGCTGTGCCACTTGCAAATGCGTAAAGCCCGCCATTACCGATGCTTCATGTTCTTTGGCCTTTTTGTCCAAGGTTGATTGAAGCGCATCGATCTGGGAAACCACTTCATCAATGGCATCACGCACCCAAAGGCGGAAATCTGTGGCAACTTGGTCGTTGCGCGAACGGGCCGTGTGCAACTTGCCGCCCACCGCACCGACACGGCTTGTAAGAATACTCTCGACATTCATATGAATGTCTTCAAGGGACATATCGAATTCAATCTTCCCGGCTTCGATATCGGCGAGAATGCCTTCCAGACCTTTTACCAGGGTATCAGACTCCTCGGCTGTCAGAATGCCTGTCTTACCAAGCATTTGCGCATGCGCGATTGAACCTGCGATGTCCTGCTTGTAAAGGCGCTGGTCTACGGCGATGGAGGAGTTGATTTCCGTCATGATGTCGGAGGCGCCGGCTTCAAACCGGCCCCCCCACATCGTGTTGCCTTTAGGCTGCTGCTTTGTCATTTTTCTTGCCTATTTTGGCGAGTTTGTTTTTCACGGCCGTGTAAGCCTTCAGACGGATCGCGTTGATACGAATAAAGCCGCCCGCATCCTGCTGGTCGTATCCGCCGGCAACATCCATCGAAGAGAGTTCCGGGTCGTAGAGCGAAAGAGGCGACGTGCGGGAAACCGGATAGGCCTGGCCCTTGAACAGTTGCAGCGTCACGGAGCCTTTTACGGTTTCCTGCGATTTGTCTATAGCCGCCATTATCATTTCCTTTTCCGGCGAGAACCAGAAACCGTTATAGATCAGTTGGGACAGCTTGTCGGATAGCATGTTCTTGAGGATCAGAACTTCCCGGTCGAGCGTGATGGATTCGAGGTCCGTGTGTGCATTGTACAAAATCTGCCCACCCGGCGATTCATATACACCACGCGATTTGATGCCGACGAAACGGTTTTCCACCATGTCGAGACGACCGATGGAATGCTTGTATCCCAGTTCGTTGAGTAGCGTGAACATCTCTAACGGATCGGTCGCCGACTTGCCGCTTTCCTTGTCTGTAACTTTTACGGGAATGCCCTTATCGAACTCGACGGTAACGAAATCCGGCGTATTAGGCGTGTTCATAATATTCGCGGTGTGCGAGTAAACGCTCTCTTCCGTGATGGCGGAAGGGTCTTCGAGAATGCCTGCCTCGTGGGAGATGTGCAGAAGGTTTTCATCTTCCGAATACGGCTTCGCGCGGCTCGCCTTGATTGGAATACCGTGCTGTTCGGAATACTGGATCATGTCCGAACGGCCACGGAAACGTGCGAGGAATTCTGCATCTTTCCATGGGGAAATAACTTTGATGTCAGGTTGCAGCGCGTAGTAGGTTAATTCAAAACGGACCTGGTCGTTGCCTTTGCCCGTACAGCCGTGCGCGACATAGCCTGCGCCTTCACGTTGGGCGATTTCTATCTGTTTCTTTGCCGTGATCGGGCGGGCCAGCGACGTGCCGAGCAGGTAACGGCGCTCGTAAATTACGCCGGCAGAGAAGGCTGGAAAGATGTAGTCTGTAATAAGTTCTTTTTTCAAATCCTCGATAAAGATCTTGCTAGCGCCGATATCCAGGGCTTTTTTCTTTGCAGCTTCCATGTCCTCTTTTTGGCCGACATCCGCCATATAGCAGATAACTTCATAGCCTTTTTCAAGCAGCCATTTCAGGATTACGGAGGTGTCGAGGCCGCCGGAATAGGCGAGGACGACTTTTTTGTTTTCTGGTTGGGCGTTCATCTGTTTTTTTCCTTCTATTACTAATGTCATACAGGCGGATTGGCCGCGGTTAAAGTGTTTAACGCGCCTTACGTCGGTTGCTTCGGATGGGGATGGTCTGGTTAAGCCGAAATAACGCCGTGCGACGCGGTGATACGTCGGTTGCTTCGGCGGTTTTTATGTGTTTTGGCGGCTATCATGAGTGGCATAAAAGCAAAAAAATTTACGCTATGCAATATTTTTTTTAGCTTTTAGCGTTTAAAACGCCCTTTGGCAGCAATTTCATAGTCAAAATAAAAGACGAGAAAAGCAGGCACAGCGCGTTGGGCACGATGAGCGGCCATTCAGACTTTAGTATGCCATAAGCCAGCCATAGGGCAAAGCCGGTTACTGTAAGGGTGTACATACGGGCGGATATGGAGCCAGTATCGCGCGTCTTTATAATTTTCCATGCCTGCGGCAGGAAGCTGATCGTAGAGCACATGGCGGCCAGACTGCCGGTGATAAGTATAATTGTATCCATGTGCAGACCAACCATGGGTGCTGTTTAAAGTTCGGTCTCCTTGCCGGAACCAACGCACCGTCTATATCGTTAATATGTTGAGATAATATAAGAAATTTCATGACACATATTTTAATAAACAAGAATAGCGGAACAGTTTTGCGCCTCGGTCAGGATATGGTCGAGAAGCTTTTGCGCGAAAATTTGCATGAACGGATAGAGCGCATTGATTTTTTGGAGGGTAAGGATATGTGCCCCACCCTTCATGAAATGAAGGATGAAAAAGACATTGAGGTTTTGGTCGGCGGAGGAGACGGATCGGCCGTCTGTGCCGCTGAAACATTGGGTCCGGCCAAGGTGCCTTTTGGAATTCTTCCTCTTGGGACCATGAATCTTTTGGCGCAGGATCTCGGTGCAGCGCCGACATTTGAAGAAACAATCACGAAATTTGATCGCCTTGTGCGGGACGATATTGATGCGGGGTATGTGAACGGACATATCTTCCTGTGCAGTGCTGTGGTTGGTTTTGTGCCCGAAGGTGCTATCGCCCGCGAAGCCTTGCGAGAGAATACCGGGATTGCAACCATTGCAAATTTTGTCGGCACCATCACGCGTGGTATGACGGGCGACATCAAACAAAAATTAAATCTCAGATCGCGCCAGTCGGACGATCCGTTTCCTATAGAAACCACATCCCTCATTGTTTCCAACAACAGCTTCGTCCAGCGTCCTCTGGATCCAATCCACCGATTCCTGCGGGAATCCTTGCATGATGGCAAGCTTGCCGTGTATTCCGCGGCGCCACGTGATATGATGGACGGGCTCAAGATGGCTTTGAGCTTGTGGCAGGGCGACTGGCAAGAGCATGAAAGCATCCGGTCCTTTGAAACGACTGAGCTTCTTGTCGAGACTGAAGACGATGAACCGCTGGTATCTCTGGACGGGGAGCCCGTGAAGATGCAAAATCCTCTTCACTTTACAGTCAAGCCGCGTAGCGTTCCCGTGCTGCGTATGGAGTTAAAGAATGAGCATAATCCTTCACGCATCTGATCTTCATTTTGGAAAAGCCGATCCCGCTGTGGTGGAGATGTTCTACGCAGAGATCGAGCGCCAAAAGCCGGATCTGGTTATTCTCAGCGGCGATTTCACGCAAGTTGGCAGCGAAGAAGAATTCAGGCTTGCACGTGATTTTATAACCCGCATAACAGCGCCGGTTTTTACCATACCGGGAAATCATGATATTCCGCGCTTTAACACATGGCAGCGCTTTTTCGATCCCATGAAGCGCTATCGTGAATTTATTGCCCCGATGCAGGACGTGGTACATGAAGACAAGGACTGCTTCATAGTCGGAATAAACACTGCAAGGCCCGTTTTGCCGCACTGGAATTGGGCCAATGGTATGATTTCACAAGACCAGGTCCAGTTTGTCCATAACCAGTTCAGGCATGCGGACAATGAAAAGGTCCGCATTTTTGTTTGCCATCACCCGCTGATAAACTTTAAGGGTGCGCCGATAGACACCGTTGTATGGGGCTCGACGGACATGTTGGGCGTGCTTGAAAAACAACAGGTCGACATCGTCCTCACCGGCCATATCCACCACGCCTCCATTCTTCCGGCCGGAGAGACGCGCGGTCCGGTAATGGTTGGCGCTTCGTCTGCAACATCTTCCCGTTTGCGCGCGCAAAGCAATGGCTACAACATTCTACGGGTTTCCAGAGACAAGATTGACGTTGAGCTTGTGCACTGGAACGGTGCCTCTCACGTCGTCTTCGAATCCCTTTCAATTCCCCGCAATATAGAACTTCCGTCCGAGCCAAGCCCCGCCGAGCTCGGATGGGCTTCCTGAAAATTTTCTCCGGCACGTAAAAAATGTTTGTGCTGGGGGTCCATTTGTGACATACGCAAAGTTTGCGCGGGCTGTGTTGGGGCAGGGGCGCTTGTTACACCCCTGAATTAAGGAGACTGAGGATGACCACATATCCTGTATATGGCCAGATCACGGGCCCTGTTGTCATGATTGGCTTTGGTTCTATCGGCCGCGGCACTCTACCCCTGCTCGAAAGACATCTGAAATTCGACAAAAATCGTTTTGTCATCATCGATCCGGACAACGAGCATCAAGACCTGGCCGAAAAACACGGTGCCAAATTCATTCATGCCGCCGTCACGCAGGAAAACTACAAAGAATTCCTGACGCCGCTTCTTACGGAAGGCGAAGGACAAGGTTTCTGCATTAATCTTTCCGTAGACACGTCGTCGCTGGATATTATGAAGCTCTGCCGTGAACTCGATGTACTCTATATCGACACAGTTGTTGAGCCCTGGCCCGGTTTCTACTTTACGGGCGGTGACAACTCACAGCGCACAAACTACGCGCTTCGCGAAACCGTACGCACGGAAAAATACAACAATCCCGGCGGCACAACGGCCATTTCCTGCTGCGGTGCCAATCCGGGTATGGTTTCCTGGTTTGTGAAAGAAGCTTTGCTCAACGTCGCGCGCGATGTCGGTGTTCCCACAGGTGTACCCCAATCGCGCGAGGAGTGGGCCAGGCTTATGCAGAAAGTCGGTGTAAAAGGTATACACATCGCCGAACGAGACACGCAAAGCGCCAATACGCCAAAGCCGATGGGCACATTCGTCAACACTTGGTCGGTCGAAGGTTTCCTATCCGAGGGATTCCAGCCTGCGGAACTGGGTTGGGGCACGCACGAGAAGTGGCTCCCTGCCAATGCGCATAAGCAAAAAGGCAATGGTTGCCGCGCCGCAATCTGGCTGGAACAGCCGGGTTGCAACACGAAGGTGCGCACGTGGTGCCCGACGCCGGGTCCGCAATGGGGCTTTCTTGTCACACACAATGAATCCGTATCCATCGCGGATTACTTCACGGTGGGTGCTGGGCTTGATCCGGAATACCGTCCGACATGCCATTATGCGTATCATCCGGCCAACGATGCGGTTGTCTCGCTGCATGAAACGCTTGGCATGGGCGACAACCAGGAAGAGCACATCATCCTTGACGAGAACGACATTGTCACAGGCATCGATGAACTCGGTGTTTTGCTCTATGGGCATGCGAAAAACGCCTATTGGTTCGGCTCCCGCCTGTCGATCGAGGAAACAAGACAACTGGCGCCTTATCAAAACGCAACGGGGATGCAGGTAACATCCGCCGTGCTCGCTGGCATAGTCTGGGCGCTGGAAAATCCCAAAGCCGGTATCGTTGAATCCGACGAGATGGACCACATACGCTGCCTAGAGATCCAGAAGCCATATCTGGGTCCGGTAGAAGGTCATTACACAGACTGGAACCCGCTTAAAAACCGCCGTTCATTGTTTCAAGAAGATATCGATGAGACAGATCCATGGCAGTTTAAGAACATTTTGGTTCGCTAAGCATGGAAGCGCTCCCTTTGGCGGTAACGATGGGGGAGCCTGCCGGCATCGCGCCTGAAATAACAATTAAAGCATGGCAGGACCGCCACAAGATGGGACTGCCGTGCTTTTTTGTTATCGGGGATCCTTCTCTATACAAAACCGCACCTGTAAAAATTCTCGATGCACCGTCAGAGGCTCAGGCGGTTTTCAGGGAATTTCTGCCAATACTCCCCTTGAAAAATAATGTGCGAAGCGTTTCAGGGAATCCGGAATCCCATAATGCAGCGGCGGTTATTGAAAGCATTGATCGCGCTGTTGGCTTTTGCGTGAATGGCTTGGCGGGGGCGGTGGTGACAAATCCCATACAAAAATCAAGTCTGCAAAAAAGCGGGCTGTTTGATTTCCCAGGCCACACAGAATATCTGGCCCATCTGGCAGATGCCAAAAACCCGCCGGTTATGATGCTGGTAGCAAAAGACCTGCGTGTTGTGCCTTTGACAATTCATATGCCTTTGAAAGATGTGGCCGGCGTTATCACGCAAGAGCTTATTTGTGATACCGCACGCACGATCAATGCCGCGCTGAAAAAAGATTTGGGCATTGTATCGCCGAGAATTGCAGTTGCAGGTCTTAATCCCCATGCGGGAGAAGATGGTGCTTTTGGCAGTGAGGAGATTAAAGTCATCACACCCGCTGTCACCAGGCTTAAGCGTGAGGGCTTGGCTATTGAGGGCCCTCATTCTGCCGACACGTTATTTCACCCGGAAGCGCGGTCTCAATACGATGTTGCACTTTGCATGTACCATGACCAAGCCCTTATTCCGCTGAAAACTTTGGATTTTCATGGCGGTGTAAACGTCACGTTGGGATTGGATATTATCCGCACATCCCCTGATCATGGCACGGCGCTGGCAATTGCCGGCTCGGGCAAGGCCAGCCACCAAAGCCTTGTTCAGGCTATGATTTTTGCCGGTGATATGGTGAAAAAACGCCAGGTTTCCTGAAAATTCCTCTGGTCAGGGGCAAAATTATCGGCTACAAGACCATTGTTCCCATACATTACGGATTTCGAAAAAGCCCCCGGGCTTACGAACCGCTGGGAAAAAGAAACGATTAAACAAGGTATTTAAAATGTCCAAATCAGGACCTCTCGGTTATTTCCGCGAAGTGAAACAGGAAGCCCAAAAAGTTACCTGGCCTTCGCGCAAGGAAACGATAGCATCGACGATCGCCGTTTTCATTATGGTGCTTCTTGCGTCGGTTTTCTTGTATCTGTCGGATCAGGTTCTTGCCTGGCTCGTCTCTCTCATTCTCGGCATTGGCGTTAATTAAGAAGGAATTTCACCATGGCTATGCGCTGGTATGTTTTGCACGTTTACTCTGGTTTTGAAAACAAGGTTGCCGAAACCATCAAGGACAAGGCGTCCAAGAAAGGTCTCGCCGACAAGGTAGAAGATATTCTTGTGCCTAAAGAAGATGTGGTCGAAGTAAAGCGCGGCCAGAAAATCAACACGGAACGCAAAGTGTTCCCGGGCTACGTTCTTGCCAAGCTGGATATGAACGACGATGTCTGGCACATGATCAAGGACACGCCGAAAGTCACCGGTTTCCTTGGTGCTGCCAACAAACCTGCCCCTATCTCGGAAAAAGAAGCCGCCCGCCTGATCCAGCAGTTGCAGGAAGGCGTGGAACGTCCGAAATCCTCCATCTCCTTCGATATTGGCGAAGAGGTTAAGGTTTCCGAAGGCCCGTTTGCTTCCTTCAACGGTATCGTGGAAGAGGTCGATGAAGAAAAAGGCCGTCTGAAAGTTTCCGTTTCCATCTTTGGCCGTGCGACGCCGGTCGAACTGGAATACGGCCAGGTTGAAAAGGTCTAGTTTTAGACCAACGCCCTTGCATATACGCATGAATGTGAAGGCCCGGAAATTGTCCGGGCCTTTTTGCATTGCACATCTTGCACGCGCGTGCAGCACATGATTTTCTAGCTATGTTTGTATCCCTTACGGTATGGTGTGCCTGCCCTTAATCATCAAACGGAGGACACCATGACCCAGCCAGCGACAAATGTGAAAAAAGCCGACCTTAAAAAGCCGACCCCTTTCATTGCCGCAAACGTGTCCTGCTTTAACGGTGCGACAACGGAAATCATCCGCGCAGCTTAAACATCTGGCCTTATATATTGATAAGCGCCCTTCGCGGGCGCTTTTTAACATTTCGAGCCTTGCAAAAAATGCATAAGTGAATCACAATTAATGCATTGTTATTGCTAGGTGGCCATGTCTGCTATTAAAGAAAACAATCTTTCACAGCTTACTATCCGGATAGAAGCCCTAAAAAACTTCGATCCTTACCGCAATCTGGACGGCGGGCCCGTAACCATGAGCGGTGTGGCGCGCGCGATATCGCACCGTGAGCGGTATGGCGGTTACAAGGTTCAGGGATTGATGCCAGAGGGTTTTAATCCGCGCCATAGCTAGGATTTCCCTTGCATTTCTATCCGCAAACCCTTAATTGTGCCCCCGTTAAGGATTGTGGGAGGTAGCCCCAAACCCAAAGACCATTGGGGAGCCGCACCACAAACCTCGTTTAAAACCCTTTTGTTACGAGGATATAATGGCAAAGGAAATCACAGGTTATATCAACCTGATCATTCCGGCTGGTTCGGCTAACCCGTCCCCGCCGATCGGACCCGCGCTCGGTCAGCACGGCGTCAACATCATGGAATTCTGCAAAGCGTTCAACGCCCAGACAGAAAAACTTGAAAAAGGCATGCCGACCCCGGTCGTCATCACCGTCTACAAGGACCGTTCGTTCACCTTCATCACGAAGAAGGCTCCGAACTCCTACTACATCAAAAAAGCGCTCAAGCTGAAAATGGGCTCGAAAAACCCCGGTAAAGAATCCGCTGGCGTTATCAAGAGATCGCAGCTGCGCGAGTTGGCCAAAGACAAAATGACCGACATGAACGCAAAAGACCTCGATGGTGCCACACGCATCATGGAAGGTTCCGCTCGTTCGATGGGTATCGAAGTGGTGGAGGGTTAATCATGGTTGCCAATACGAAGAAAAACAAAACGATCTCTTCCAAGGTTGAGCCAGGCAAAGCCTACACGGTAGAGCAGGCTGTAAAGATCCTGAAGGACTGTGCTTCCCTGCGTAAATTTGACGAAACGATCGAAGTTTCGCTGAATCTCGGTATCGACCCGAAATACGCAGACCAGCAGGTTCGCGGCGTTATCTCCCTGCCGAACGGCACGGGTGCTAAGGTTCGCGTTGCTGTTATCGCACGCGATGCAAAAGCCGCAGAAGCGAAAGCTGCTGGTGCTGACATCGTTGGCGCAGAAGACCTGATCGAAACGATCAAGTCGGGCAAGATCGATTTTGACCGCGTCATCGCGACGCCGGACATGATGGGTCTGGTTGGCCAGGTTGCAAAGGTTCTGGGTCCGAAAGGCATGATGCCTAACCCGAAACTCGGCACGGTTACACCTGATGTTAAAAAAGCCGTTGAAGAAGCCAAAGCAGGTTCCATCGAATTCCGCGCTGAAAAGACCGGTATCGTACAAGCTGGCGTTGGCAAGGCCTCCTTCGATGAGAAGAAGCTGATCGAAAACATCACCTTCTTCATCGATGCGATCCAAAAGGCACGTCCAACGGGTGCAAAGGGTACCTTCATGAAGAAAGTAACGCTTTCTTCCACGATGGGCCCTGGCATCAAGCTTGACCTGAGCAAGGCGGCATAAGCTATTCCAATTCGGAAAAGCCCCGCTGCAAAGCGGGGCTTTTTATTTGAAAGATATTATCGATGCAGATCAGATTTGAAAAACTTGGCTTCTCCTTTACCGAAACGCTTTTTTCGGGGGTGAGCCTTACCATATCCGAGCAGCACCGGGTCGGTGTGGTCGGTAACAATGGCGCAGGAAAATCCACGCTGTTCAAGTGCATCACGGGTGATCTGGAGCCTACGGAAGGCACGATCACAAAGCCGCGCGGTGTGCGTTACGGTGTGATCGAACAGGATGTTCCCAAGCATCTGCACGCCCAGACGCTTTACAACGTTATTCTGGATGCCATTCCGGAAGAAGAGCGCGATTACAACAGCTGGAAGGTTGATGTCGCACTCGATACCTTCAAAGCGCCACAAGTCATACATGACAAGGCTGTGAAGGAGCTATCTGGGGGATGGCAGCGCCTCGCGCTGATCGCCCGTACATGGATGGCGGAACCCGATGTGCTGCTGCTCGACGAGCCGACCAACCACCTTGATCTGGAAAAAATCGTGCTTCTAGAGCAATGGCTGAACGAACAGGTGCGCGACATTCCGATCCTGGCCATCAGCCACGACCGGAGTTTTCTGGACAATTGCACGAACACCACTTTGTTTCTCCGTCCCGTGCGTTCGGTTTCATACCCGCACAGCTTCACCAAGGCCAAGGTGCAATTGATTCAGGATGATCGTGCCTCTGCGGCGCAGCGCGAAAAAGAGCTGCGCGAAGTAGAGCGTATGGAAAAAAGTGCTGCCGAATTGAAGCAGACAGGCGCAAACTTCCACAGCGATTCTGCCAACAAAAAAGCCGCGCAAATGGCCAAACGTGCCGACGATCTGCGCACGCAGGTGATCGAAAGCCATGTCGAAGTCCGCCGCGATATCAAACTGCCGAACTCCGGTATGTACGCAAAAAGCCTTATCGAATTGAAGAACATGACCGTTGCCGCGCCGGATGGGCGTGAGCTTATCAATATCGAGCGCGTGTTCATCAAACCGGAAGACCGTATCGTGCTGCTTGGGCTCAACGGCACAGGAAAGTCGACGCTGGTGAACGCCATTTACAAGGCTTTCGGCCATATCGAAAAGGCGAAAGAGCAGGGGATTTTCATCACGCCAACGGCAAAGCTTGGTTATGTTGACCAGATGCTTTCATCGTTGCCGATGGAGCTCACGATGACAGAGTATATTGCGGGCGAATTCAAAATGCCGCGTCAGGCCGTTATCATGAAGCTGATCGAAACGGGTTTTGCCTTTGACCGTCAGGACCAGAAAATCAGCAAGCTCAGCGGCGGCGAGCGTTCGCGCCTTTATCTGCTTGCGCTGCGTCTGGCAGAGCCGAACTTTTATATTCTCGATGAGCCGACAAACCATCTCGATATTGACGGGCAGGAAAAGCTCGAAGCGGAAATTCTCAGCAACGGCGCCGCCTGCGTCCTGGTCAGCCATGACCGCGCATTCGTCAAGAATATCGGCACACGTTATCTGGTCATCCACAAGGGCAAGCTGGTAGAGATTGACGATCCCGAGCCTTTCTACGACCATATGCTGAACGGCACGCCTTTCATGCCGAACATAGCAAGGTCAGGAACATAGAAATGGCGATCAAAATCATCATCGATACCGATCCTGGCTGTGATGATACGATTGCATTGGTTGCGGCGCTGACATCGCCTCTGTTCGAAGTGGTGGGGATTACGAGCATCGGTGGCAATGTCGACCCTGTGCAAACGCAGCGTAACGCTTTGGGCATTTGCACTATGGTAGGGCGCGCGGATGTGCCTGTCATTGCAGGTTGTGATAAGCCTTTGGTCAAACGTGCCGTGCTTGCCGATGATGTGCATGGTGAAACAGGTGTTCAAGGCTTGATCCTGCCTGATGTAAAGATTTCCTCTGCTACAATCGACGCAGCGGATTTTATTCTGGAGCAGACACGCCAGCACCCCGATATAACGCTTGTCGTGATTGGCCCGATGACCAACATCGCCATGGCCTATATGCGGGATAACACATTGCCAAAGCGTGTGAGGGAAATCGTCACCATGGGCGGTGCCTATGGTTATCCGGCCGGCAACATCACGCCCTATGCCGAATTCAATATCTTTTGCGATCCGCATGCCGCGAAGATTGTCTACGATCATTTCCCGCGCATTCGCGCGCTGCCGCTCGATGTTACACACAAGACCATGCAGGATGCGGCGTTTCGTGCGTGGCTACATGATCTGGGACTGGCTGGTGCAAATCTTGCCACGATGCTGGATGGATATGCCGCGACATATCCGGGTCTGGAAGGACAGGGCATATCACCGCTCCATGACTTTCACACCATCGCCGCGCTTGCCGAGCCAACGCTTTACGGCTGGCAAAACGGCCGCGTTGCCGTGGCCGAAGCCGGAGAACGAGAAGGGCAGACGGTTCTTGCCGGCGAGCCTAATGGCGGCACCCAAGTGGCTGTTTCCGTAGAAAAAGAGCGGTTTTTTGCCCTTTTGAAGGAAATGCTGGCCGTTTCTACAGGGGATTTTGGTTGACGGGCAGGGGCTTTTGCCCCTATATACCCCCAACTTCCTGTCCGAGACTGTTGGGCCTTTCGGGGTTAAATATCCAACATAGATGGTGAAAAACGAGATTCAGAGCCGCATTGCGGCTCCCCCGATTTTCAACATTGATGGGTTTTGTACAGGATGGCCGTAAAACGCCATCTTTTTTATTTGAAGGAAAAACAACTATGGCAATGACCAAAAACGAAAAGCAGGTCGAGATCGATGCGATGAAAGCGAAATTCGCTGACACCGAAATCGTTCTGCTGACCAAAAACCTGGGTCTGGATGCGAAAGCAACCAACGACCTGCGCGTTGCCGCACGCGCCGCCGGTGTTGACTACCGTGTTTCCAAAAACACGCTGGCCCGCATCGCCGTCAAAGGCACAGTCTATGAAGTGCTCGCCGACAAGATGAAAGGCCCGACCGGTTTTGTAACCGGCAAGGATCCGATCTCCACGGCGAAAGTCATCGCTGAATTCGCCAAAAAGAATCCGAAACTGGAAATCGTTGGTGGCTTCTTCGAAGGTGAAGTCATGGACGCAGCGGCTGTCGATGCATTCTCGAAAATGCCGACGCTCAACGAAATCCGCTCCAAACTCGTTGGCCTTCTGCAAGCTCCGGCTTCCCAGATCGTTGGCGTTACGAAAGCTTACGGCGAGAAAGAAGGCGGCGAAGCCGAAGCTTCCGCTCCCGAAGCTGCACCTGCGGAATAACCACACACAAACAACTTACGAACTACATTACATTTACTAAGGAGAACTAAAATGGCTGCTAATTTTGAGAAACTTGTAGAAGACCTTTCGGCTCTGACCGTTAAGGAAGCTGTCGAGCTGTCCAAACTGCTCGAAGAAAAATGGGGCGTTACGGCTGCTGTTGCCGCTGCTCCGGGTGCTGGCGGTGCTGCTGCCGGTCCGGCCGCTGAAGAGAAAACCGAATTCACGGTTGTTCTGAAAGATGGCGGCGCTAACAAAATCAACGTGATTAAAGAAGTCCGCGCGATCACGGGTCTCGGCCTGAAAGAAGCGAAAGACCTCGTTGAAGGCGCACCGAAAGACCTCAAAACGGATGTTAAGAAAGACGAAGCCGAGAAAATCAAGAAACAACTTGAAGATGCCGGCGCAAAAGTCGAACTCAAGTAATTTCGGATTACTAGTTAATAAGAACGCGGCGGGACAACCTGCCGCGTTTTTTATTTTTCAGAATGTTTTAATGACTGGGGCTTGCAGTACGAAACGCGCGCCCTATATATCAGGTCTACAGG
>JAPJRC010000097.1 GCA_030824805.1 Micavibrio sp. | reverse complement strand
GTTAAGTTATTGTCCCGCTTGCCTTTTTCAGGAATGAACCAAGTTCACCGGAGGGCATCACAGCCCTCTCTTCGTGGGAATACCGTGGGTTATAGCCATTTTTGGCCCTAAGTCAAAGGAAAATGGCCAGAGTTCTTAAAATTGGGCAATTGTTACAGGCACAACTAAGGGTATAATCACCGCCAACATCCCACAATTCATATCAGGAAGCGCCTATGCAAAAAGAGAAAACAAAAAAATCGATATTTGTTTACGCCCTTACTGAATTCCAAAATTGGTGCTCTAAAACAGCCGCTTTGGCTTGTGTGAGTGGCATCACAGGTTTTCTGGCTTACTTTAGCGAAGAATTTTCTCTTCCAGTCGATCCTAAAACTCCTATTGGCCTAGTGTCGCTCGTGGCTCTTATTGTTATTGGCGTCGTCGTTATCAATAAAGCAATAAATGCCCTAATACTCTTTTTAGAGTCCAAACAGATCGACAGAGAAATTTCAGTAGTAGATATTTTCCTTCCAGAAAGAGAACCCAGTGCTCAAGGCAAAAAGATTGCAGTTCTAATCCCACGACTGAGCGGGGATGTTGACGATACAACCCGTGAACATATCATTTCTTTCATTCTCAATGATATAGGGCATGAAAATGTAGAGATCTTGAGATCCAAACGCTTATTGGCTTGGGATGAGAATGCAAGCACCGAAAATCAAAGCAAGCGCGCCATAATAGAAGGCCGTGCAATGATGATCAGCCGCAGCGCTGATATCATCATATGGGGTCGTTGTTATAAATCAAACAACATGGAAATGGTTGATCTGCATTTTACCACACGGGAACAAACGGGGGAAACATCCCAACGCTTTGAAGTTAAAAACATGAGCCTTGATTACGCATTTACCAAAGCATTGATAAAACATTTCCCGCAACACAGGCTGATAGAACTTACAAAGAAATATCACTATGATGGAGACGTCAAAGTTCTTGGCGAACAACGCATGCGCGACCTCTATGACGCAGCATTAAAATCAACCAAAGATAATGATTTCGGAAAAACCGAAATAACAGAGGCCCTATTTAGTCTCGACGAACCCGCTCTTATAGAAAAAACAAACACTCTGGATGACCTTTACAACGATGGTGAAAGAGCCTTTTCCGAGCATCGCTTCAAGGAGTCCCATGATATTTTCAGCTCTATTCTAAACCATCCTGATTTTGACCTTGTAAATGAAAACATGTTTAAACTTTCCTTCTACAACCAGCGCATCTGGAACTATAGCGACTGCATGGTGTATTGGCATATGGCGCAGCTTTATTTGGATGGACTTGGTGTCGATAAGAACGAAAAAACTGCCTTTTATTACACATGCCGTCATGCGGAAGCATCCAAAACAGCCCGCGCGTTTTGGCAAGTTGTGGAGATGTGTGAAAAAGGAATCGGCATAGAAAAAGACGAAGCGACCATAAAACGGTGGAAAGATAAGGCGATTAAAGCAGAACAAAACGCCATCGATCAAAAACTCATGCAGGCGGAATATATCGCCGATCCGCGGTATAAAGGCGACCAACTGGCCTACGCAAAAAAATTCTGTTTCGAATCATTGGCAAACCCACATGTCTCCGAAACGCAAAATCAACGCATAGAAAACATCATGAAAAAGATTGATGCATTAAAGGAGCAATTTCAAATCAGCGATGACGCCATGATGACTTCTACGAAACCACATAATAAAGAAGCCGCATAAAAAAACCGGCCCGATTGCACGGGCCGGCTATACTTGGGTGGTATTCCTAATATTTAGCGACAGGATCGGACGCTTCCATCGTGTCTTTAAGGCCCTTGTCGATCTGCTTTTCGCTCAAAGACTCGCGGACACGCTTGTCCTGTTCATGCGCTGCCTTCAGTTTCTGGTCCAAAAGCTCTCGCTCCGAACGACCATTGTCGTTTGTACCGCTCTCACAGCTACAGAACCATTTTTTCATGAAGGCAAACATGATGTTCTCCTATTCGTTTGTTTTTTCAGGCTTCGGGGCCAGACCGGCTTGATGATAGAAAGCCTCTTTCAGTTCATCATAGCTAACCTGGTTGTCGTTATCCTTGTCAGCATCCTGAAAGCCAACGCCTGTAAATTCATACAGAGTGAGGCCTTCTTTTTTGTCTGTGTTCAGGCGCGTATAGGTCGGAACCTGTTGCAGACGCAAAGTGTATTCTTCTTTCGTAAGCTCAGGTATTCCATCCATATCGATGTCCTGATACGTACGCTGGCTGTATTCAATCGGTTCATACACTACCAGTTGGTTTGTATAAAACTCGTGGTTATCGATTACTTTGTTGCTGTTTGCATCCCAGATGTCGATCACATCGTTCGTCAGATCGTTGGCAGCGAGAATACGTGCCTTCGCGGGGCTGTAATAATAAAATGTTACAACAGGCACTGTTCCAGCAGGAACAACCGCAACCGTTGTCGCAGGGTCTTTGGTTGTTACCGTGTGGCTTTGGTAGGAAACACTGCCGTCCGGATTAACGGTGCTGCTCTTAGATGTTACAGATTGCGTAACTTCGGCCATGGCCGGAAGGCCCAGCGTTATAACAAGAGCGCAAACGCCCATAAATAATTTTGCTTTGGAAGACATAATGAAATTCCTCTTATTGTTGTTAACTATCGGACAACAAACGGTGAGGAAGGTATGAAAGTTCCAGATGGATTTCAGGGTGGTGGGCCTTGCTGGACTCGAACCAGCGACCATTCCGTTATGAGCGGAACGCTCTAACCAACTGAGCTAAAGGCCCTGCCACCGCCGTTTATGCCTAAAACCCCCATGTATGTCCAGAGGTGATGGGCATGCAGGGAACAAAAGGCTGGTCTTCTTTGTTCAAACCGTTATATTCCATAGCGTTATTCTTAGGAGTCAAGAATATGAAAAAAATTACGTTTAGCTTTTTGGGCCTTTTAACCACCGGCATTATCGCCGTTTCCCCCGCTTTCGCAGAAGATATCCGTGTCGCTGCAACCATGCAGCGCTGCACCACCAACGAGGAGTGCACGCTGGTAACCAATTCCTGCCATGACAATTGCGGTTTCGTACCTGTCCACAAATCGAACCTTGCCGCGCTTCAAGGTCAGTATCAGAACCGTTGCGGCAAGCCGATGGAGGCAAACCCGACCTGTAACATGAACCCGCCAATTTCTGCGGCCTGCGTGAATTCGCGCTGCACGATTGATTATGCATACGCCAACCACGGCGGTGCCGGTGACTATCAATCCGGCGCTTATGCGGTTCCGGAAGCCCCTACACCCTCCAAGGTTCAGGGAGATTACTCCAAGATAAATGACCGTCACGGTTTCACGGCTTATGATTTGCCCCAGAATGAAGTGAAGGAAAGCACGGTAGGCACATTGCATACGACGGTTTATGTACCGCCTTCCGCTCCTGTTTCCGGCGGAAATTATGTTCCGGTAACACCAAACGCCGCTGTACAGGCTCCGGCTGCTGCACCGCAAACTTATGTACCTGCACCATCACCTTCCCTGCCGCCGATGGCTACGCCCACGAACACAACGCACGCCACACCACCTACGGCAACGGCCGTTCCTTACATGCCGCCACAAGTTCCGGCATCTCCTGCTGCACCGACACTGGTACCACCTGTGCCGCCGAGCATGCCCAGCGACATTCCGGCTATGACGCCGTCTTTGCCGAACCAGCAGCCTCCTGCAGTGGCTCCTGCCGCCACGGCGCCTGTTCCCAGAGCGCCTACGCAGCAGCCCTATGAATATGTTGCTCCGGAAACGATTGTAACGGCACCTCCCGTGCCGACACCACCGCCGGTGCCAGTTGCGCCGCCCGGATCTACACCTATTCCGCCTTCTGATCTGCAACCCGTTCCAACATTCGTACCGCCTCCCGGTGGCACGATCCCAGTAAATCCGGAAGACCCGGGCGCACCTCCGCCGGAAGGCTCCAAGGTTATGCTGAAAGACGGCAAGCTTGGCGTTACAAATTCAGATGTTGCGACCGTAACGGAAAAAGACTTCAGCGCAAAACAGCGCAGCGAAACAAAAACGAAGAAGCTGGGAAGCTTCAACTAAGAATGCAAAAAACCCCGCTTCGGCGGGGTTTTTCTTAAAGGTTTGCAGCCTTATTTTTGTTCTTCGTCGTCGTTGGCTGCGGTCGTAAAGACCTTTAGATGCGCGCCCTGAAAAACAATTCCCCCACTCACCGGATTGATCATCAGATACTGCTCGGCATCGACAACTTCGGCAAATAGATCGCCATCGAATTCATACAACTGATAGCCTTCCGGAACGTCAGCTTCGGCAATGAACTCGTTGACCTCGTCTTCATCGGTAAAGAGCGGGATATATTCAATATCGTTGTCGTCTTCCAGCAGGTAGTTCAGAAAGTTAAGCGTAAGCCCCTCTTGGTCTTCTGCCTGCGCGAAAGCATAGATAACGCTTTCCGACAATTTGCGGACCATGGGTTCGAACTGCTTGTCGTCCCCATTCACAATTTTTTCGATGAGATCGCGCATGGTTTCCTATGTGTCGAGGAAGCTGCGAAGCTTGCGCGAACGGCTTGGGTGTTTGAGTTTACGCAGCGCCTTCGCTTCGATCTGACGGATACGCTCGCGCGTAACGTTAAATTGCTGGCCAACCTCTTCCAGCGTGTGGTCGGTGTTCATACCGATACCAAAACGCATACGCAAAACACGCTCTTCACGCGGCGTCAGCGACGCAAGCACGCGGGTCGTGGTTTCACGCAAGTTGGAATGGATCGCCGCCTCGACAGGCAGAATTGCATTCTTGTCCTCGATGAAGTCGCCCAGCGATGAATCTTCCTCGTCGCCGATCGGCGTTTCCAGCGATACGGGTTCTTTTGCGATCTTCAGAACCTTGCGGACCTTGTCCAAAGGCATGTGCAGACGCGCGGCCAGTTCTTCCGGTGTAGGTTCGCGGCCGATCTCGTGCATCATCTGGCGCGAGGTACGAACCAGTTTGTTGATCGTCTCGATCATGTGTACGGGAATACGGATCGTACGGGCCTGGTCTGCGATCGAACGCGTAATGGCCTGACGGATCCACCACGTGGCATAGGTCGAGAATTTGTAACCGCGACGGTACTCGAATTTATCAACGGCTTTCATCAGACCGATGTTGCCTTCCTGAATCAGGTCGAGGAACTGCAGACCGCGGTTGGTGTATTTCTTGGCGATGGAGATAACGAGACGCAGGTTGGCCTCGACCATTTCTTTCTTGGCACGGGCTGCTTCACGCTCGCCTTTTTGAACGGTCGAAGCGATGCGGCGGAATTCGGAAATCGGCAGCATGGATTCTTCGGAAATCACGCCGATCTGCTCGCGGATTTCCGCAACCTTGTCTTCGGACTTCTCAGCGAATTTTTCCCAGTTCTTGCCAAGCTTGCGAACTTTCGACAGCCATTTCGGGTCAAGTTCGTGGCCGTAGTAATTTTCAAGGAATTCTTCGCGTTTGACCTTGCTGTCCAGCGCCATGCGAAGGAGCTTCCCTTCCATGCCGACCAGTTCGCGGTTGACCTTGTGCAACGCTTCGACCAGCTGTTCGATACGCGCGTTGTTCATGCGCACTTCGTTCATCAGCTCGACCATCTCGGCTTTCAGCTTATCGTATTTCTTATCCAGTGCAGGATCGACTTTTTTGCCCTGCGTCAGGAACTCAAGACGCTCCTTTTGCGCAGCCTGCATCTTCTTGTAAGTCTTCTTGATCTTGGAGAAGCTTTCGAAGACTTGCGGCTTCAGTTCTTCTTCCATTGCGGCAAGAGAAGGGTTGTCGCCTTCTTCCTGCG
>JAPJRC010000096.1 GCA_030824805.1 Micavibrio sp. | reverse complement strand
GAGTCTATGTAGCGCGTAACACAGTTCAACATGGTTGTTTTGCCCGAACCCGTACCGCCGGAAATCAGGCAGTTCACACGGCAACGCCCGATTGCCATGATCAGCTTTGCGGCCGAAGGTGTCATTGCACCAAATTCCAAAAGCTTGTCGAGCGTGAGTTTGTCCTTTTTAAATTTACGAATGGTCATGCACGCACCGTCAACGGCAAGCGGCGGAATGATGACGTTCACGCGGCTACCGTCTGGCAGACGCGCATCGCAAATCGGCGAGCTTTCATCGACGCGGCGGCCGATGGCACCCACGATCCGCTGGCAGATCGTGGTCAGATGCTGGTTGTCCCGGAATTTTATCTTTGATCGTTCGATGCGGCCGTTGACCTCGATATAAGTCGTGTCAGGACCGTTGATCATGATATCGGCGATGTCGTCGCGTTCAAGAAGCTCTTCCAGCGGACCAAAGCCCAGCATGTCGTTGGTACATTCTCGCGCAATGGCGGAGAGTTCACTTGGCGTAAGGTCGAGGTTTCTAAAGCGGGCAATTTCTTCGACGGCGGAGTTTACTTCTGTCTTGGCCTCTTCTGCCTTCATGCGCGCGAGAGCCTTCAGGTCGATACCGTCACGAAGATCAAGCCAGATACGGTTGCGCGCGCGTTGCAGGCGCAGGGAATCCATATTCTGGGCGGTGCTTATTTCTTCTTTTTCAGGCTCATGCAATTCGAGCATGTCTTCCGCCATGGACTTTACCGGCTTCCTATCTTCGGAGGCCGTATCCACAACAGGTTTCACAATTTCTTCCGCAGGCGATATTTCCGCTTCAACCTGTTTTGGCGCAGGCGCAGGGGCAGACACAGTTTGCGGCAAATCAAAACCTGAACCACTTTGTTTCTTACCGAACATGTTCTGCCTCCCTTCCTATTTCTTTTTCAATTTTCCAAGCAAGCCGCCCAGAAGACCGTTATCGCCGGTATCAGCGGATGACGACGCATCGCGGCTGACGATCTTCTGGATCATCGGCAGGAGTTTTTGAACAACTTCCTGACCGGCCTTGTCCGTTGTCAGTTTTCGCCCTTCGTTTTCCGTGCCTATAAACAACTTTGCGTCATAGGCAATTACAGCTTCCGGCTCGCAATCGAGTGCCGTCTTGATATCGGATTTCGGCACTTCCTTACCCGGCGCCATACCGGACATATTGATGACCAGATCTATGTTGGCCGCCTGTCCGCCGTGCAATTTTTTAGTTTCTTGCATCAACGCGCGGGCAGAGCGAAGCGAAGCGAGAGTCGGTGTTGAAACGATAATGATTTCATGTGCGCGCGTAAGGACGGTTTTCTTCAAAGCCGGACCCGCGCCGGACAAATCGGCAATGACGAGCGGATAGCTGGCCATCGATGTGGTTATGATTTCTTCGTACTGGCCGATATTGGCAGGCACATCGAGCATGGATTCCGTTCCGGTTGCCAGAACAGAGAGCTTATCACTTACCGAATAGAGCATGCGGCGAAGCGAATCCATATCCTTGGCTACGACAGCCTTGATGGCTTCGGCTGTGCTGGCCACGGGTTCAAACCCCATGCCAACGCCCAAAGAAGACCACGCCCCCGCCGCATCCATCAAAAGTGTTTTCTGGCCGAGTGTTTCTGAAGCACCATAGGCCATGGCTTGCGAGAGCGCAGAGACGCCGACACCGCCTTTCGCGCCTATGATAGCAACAAGGCGGCTACCGGCTGTCCCCAGTTTTTCGATCAATGTCTGCGCGATAACGTCACCCAGCGTTTCCTGCGGCACGGGGCGCACAAGATAATCACTGACGCCCATCGATGTCAGGCTGCGGTAAAGATTGACGTCGTTGACAGGACCGATAACAACAGCACTCGTGTGTTCTTCACAATACGAAGACAGCTCGGTTAGACGGGTGATAAAGCTGTTTTCCGTCGTATCCGTTTCTATCATAACGATTTCCGGCGAAGGCGCGGAAGCATACATCTTCGTTGCAGACTCTACAGTGCCTTCCTGCACGCGTATTTTGACACGTGCAAAACGCCAGTCATTCTGAAGGGCTTGCGCAGCCTCGATCGTTTCCTTGTCCTTCAGGTACAAGTCAACCGTAGCGGCCGGCAAAAGTATGGATGTTTCTGTACGCACTGAACTGTATACTCCGTATTCTACGCTATACCGCCGTGCGACTATTCCTGAATATCGGTACGTTCGATACGGATAAGCGGCGCTTCGGCCTCTTCCCGTTCTACGCGGCGGTAATATTCAACACTGTTGGCTGCGCGGCGACCATCGCCGTCATCTGCGCCAGCAGACCCTTGCAGATCGGCCGGACGATAAATTTGTTTGGCGAGCATTGTATCAACGGAACAGCCGAAACGATAATCACCGATTTTTTCTGTTGTCAGGCCGTTTTCCAGCCCTGGCATATTGCGGCAACCGGCTGGTGCGGCTGCACGTGCGGATTCATAGGAAACCATGAGCATGGGTTCCGTGCCCTCAACCTTTACAGTCTCAGCCGAGATTGCCTGGATACCGAGTTCGTTAAGGCCGGATTTAATGCGTGATAAATCCTTGAACGCTTTTACAGCGTTATAATCCTTGGATGCAGGGTCATAAGCCAGAGAAAGTCGCAGCGTGTCCGCACCATAACGTTGGTATTCATCCGCAAGCTTGTGCAGATAGCCCATGCCCGTGTGTTTTACCGGAACCTGCTGCATCGCCGTTTCGGAAATCACTTGCGGCTTGCTGGTATTCATCATGGATGGCGTGCTCTGGCGGCTGCATGCCGTAACCATAAGCGAAGATCCCATCATCAAAAGCAAAAGCGCTGTTTTGTTTGTCATGATCATCACCCCTTAATCCATCATATATCCGAAGGTTCCCATGTCTTTCATGACATTGTTCACCTTCCTGGAACCGTAGGTTCGCTTTAGATTGTTTTCAAAAACATTCTTGGTTTTCTCCCGTGCAGGCTCGGCAGCGCTGGCCATGGCAGACGGATCTTTCATCATTGGTTGTTGAGAAAGGCCACTCGGCGGAGCCATGGTGCGTTTCGGCTGGAGCTCGGCAACATCTTCTTCAGGCAATTGTCCAAGATCATCCATGCTGAGGCGTGGAATACCGTCGGCATTCATATCGCCGCCCAATTGCGCAGGCTGGGCTGGAACAGGTGCCGCGTTGTTTTCCGCAAACGGGCGAACCAGATACGGCGTGATCATAACCACCAATTCGGATTCATTGCGCTGGAACGAGTCCGATTTCAACAGATCACCCACAACTGGAACCTTGTTCACGCCCGGAATGCTGGTCAGCGAGGAAACCGTGTCCGATTGCAGCAAACCCGCAATCATAAGCGTTCCACCGCTCGGCAATTCGACGGTCGTATCGGCGCGGCGTACATTGAATGTAGGAACCGTAATCCCCTGAAGCTGCAAATTCTCTTCGTAGGATGCGGATGATACTTCCGTCGTCAGTTCCATGCTGATGCGGTTTTGTGACATCACGGTTGGACGGAAGTTCAGGCTCACACCGAACGGACGGAATTCATAAATCAGGTTTCCGTTACGATCGATTTCGGTCGGGATCGGCACCTCGCCGCCTGCAAGGAAGCCGGCCTGTTCACCGGAAATGGCGGTCAGGTTCGGCTGTGCGAGCGTGTTGACGATGCCCTCTTCTTCCAATGCGCGGGCAAGGAAGCTGATCGGCCCGAACGATCCGGAGTTATAGTTCAAAGCCAGCACACCAAGCTGGGCCGGAGCGGTCAGGCCAAGGCCGGCAGCCGCGGCAACCGTTGCGCCGACAGCGCCAAATGTGCCGGAGCCATCGCCGAAGCGCGTTTCAAGACCAAGATCTTTCAAAGCGTTTCTGGAGACTTCGATGATTTTGACTTTGAGCATCACCTGCTGCTCGCCTGCAATGGTGAGCATATTGGTTACAAGCTCATCGATATCGCCGCTCTCGTCCTGAATCTCGCCGGCATATTGGGCGACAAGATTTGCAATGCTGTTGGACACGGCAGGCGTGGAAACGCGGCCCGTGAGCACCAATTGATCGGTCAGCGCGCGGATTTGCACGGACTCCTCCGGATAAAGCTCTTTAATCATGCTTTCCAGCTTCTCGGTGTCCATCTGAACGTGGACGTTGATCTTGCGGAGAACATTTCCTTCTTCATCCAGAACCATGATGTTGGTATCACCCAGAGCGTGACCGACCAGGTAAAGCTGGTCTGCCTTGACGGCCATGACATCCACGATATTCGGGTTTGCAACCAGAACGTCGGAAACATTGCCTTTTAGAGATACCATCTCGGCCTTGCCAAGCATAATATCAACGGAAGGATCACTTGCCATTCCGATAACGCTGAGGTCGCCCTTTTCCGCCATGGCGGCAATCGGCATTGCACATATAATGGCAATAGCAGCGAGCGCCAGACCTGTTTTCTTCAAGAATGATGTCCTCATTGTGTTATGACCCCTTGTGTTTCAGGCGCGGTTTCTATCGAACCGTTATCTGTATTTGCCGGCGGCATGGAACCGCGCGGGCGCACTTCCTGCACAACCGCACCGTTATAGATGCGAACAGGACCACCGCTCGTGCCACCATTTTTGATGCGTGCGATATTCTGCATGGCGCGGGAAACCTCGACATCCGTTGTCATGGATGCGGTGTTTTCATCGCTGTCATCGCCAAGACCGCGCAGGGAAAGCGTCAGGTCGCCCATTTCGGAAGCCAGCGCAACCTTCTGCGCCCCCTTCGTGTCTACGGCGATTGTCACTGTCTTTGCAATTTTGGCTTTGTCTTCTTCGCGTGATGCTTCTTGGTCGACAGCCAGAATTTTTACGTTCTTCAGAATTGTTTCAGACGCATGGTTCTTTACAAAGGATTCTGTCTCGGCCGTAGCATCGCCACTGGATTCAACCTGATAGGTAAGAATAACGTCGACAAAATCACCGGGCGCGATAAAACCGCCCGCCATAGTGTTGGCTTTAACCGGGATAGCGACCGCGCGCATGCCCTTGTCGAGCGTTGCGGCCACAACATTTCCGCGGCCTTCCTTGAATGTATAACTGGAAAGAACAGGCTGGCCCGCGGACACGCGTTGCACGAGACGGCCTTTCAGGGCCTCTTCCGCCTTCATCTCATCTTTTCTGACAATGGCACCCGTGAAAGGTTTGCCGGGCCAGGTCTGCCATTTCAAATCGCCTTCACCAAGCTCGCTACCGAGCGCCAGATCTTTTGCGGCCACAAGAACTTGTGTCTTTGGCCCCGTATCTTCCTTTTTCTTCCCACCCAAAGACGCCTGCACAAGCACCGCCACAAGAATGGCGATGACAAAACCTCCAGCCAGTACGATCAGAACGTTCTTATTCATCTGTTACGACTCCGTTGTTCAAAGGGCAGTACCGCACGAAGCGGCCTTCTTTCGGCAGGATTTAAGCGAGAAGACACAGAAAAGGATGAAGACTACACCCTCTGAATTTAGCGTTTTTTGGTTAAGGAAAACCTAAAACGCCAGCCCCCTATGCGATCTACCCCACCTGCCCGTTTTTATAGTTATGCCGGTTTTCCGGTTCTAGTTTTGGTTTTCCGTATATCCAGCCAGAAGGGCAAGTTTTTCCGGCGAGAAATAACCCAGTTGATAGAATGCAACGATTGCGCCAAAGCAGATGGCGATGCCGTAAGGCACGCCAAGTTCTCCGGCCTGTGACTTTGCAACCCAGCTACCCTCCTTGGGTTCGGCCACAAGCTGGCGCTTGTTCATGATTTTGGTCGAAATACCCAGCAAAGCACCGATGATCGCCATATAGAACAGGAAAGGTGCAAGACCTGTCAGGCCCGTCCTGAGCGCTAATTCGCTTATAAGTTTTGAATCGCAGTCGCAGATCACTCGCGCGCTGAACATCTGGAAGGTTATGATATATATAAGCAC